>JAGBLH010000025.1 GCA_017635515.1 Selenomonas sp. | reverse complement strand
GAAGCTCACCCGGGATGAGATACGGACGATTTCTGCCGCTGTATTGGAAGTGAAGGAAGATAATGTCACGCCAGAGGTGCTGGGTGGCACGGTGATCCAGTACCACTGCCACATGAAAGCAGTGGTGGACACAGGCAGCATCACCGACCAGCTGCGGCAGGACAGGGCAGAACTGGATGCGGCGGTACAGCGTAATATGGAGCTTGAAAAGGAGGTTGCCAGGGTAAATGCGGAGATGGCCGCCCTCAAGCAGCAGTATGCAAAGGCCGGCACAGTGGAGGAAAAGGAAAAGATTCAACAGGAGACTAAGGTTAACGAAGCGGAGTTCGAGTCCAACCAATGGGTATTGAAGGGATTGGAACAAGCAAAGAACGGGGACAGGGAAGGTGCCCTCCGCTCCTATCGAAAAGCCGTCGAGCTGAACCCGCGCAATATTGCTGCCTATAATGCTATGGGTGGGGTGTATGATGACCTGGGGGAGCACTCAAAAGCGATTGAATGCTATCAGACGATTCTGCAGTCCATTGATTCTTCCCATGTACCTTCCTATAACAACATTGGCGTTGCTTACTGCGGTATGGGGGATTACCGCCAGGCAATTTCATGGATAGAGAAAGCAATATCTATGGATTGGAGCGAACTGGGCTGGGACAGGAAAGCCCAGGCCTATGTGAACCTGGGCAAGAGTTACCAAGGTGTGAAGGATTACCCTACGGCACTTGAGCAGTTCCGAAAAGCCATGGAAATTTCTCCGAACAATGTGATAGCTTACGGAGGGCTAGGGCGTTGCTATTATGAAATGGAGGAATATCGGACTGCGGTGAAATATCTGGAAAAGGCCATTTCCCTCCATACGAAGGAGAGTGTAGACTATGTAAATCTCGGTCACTCTTACAATGAACTGGAAGATTATCCCAAGGCACAGGAGGCTTTTTTGAAGGCACTGAAGCTCGATAATGAGAACGCTGACGCTTATGATGGCCTAGGGACTGCTTATCGGAATATGGGGGAGAAGGAAAGAGCTATTGACTGCTATACGAAGGTCATCGAATTCACGAAGGATAAGGAAAAACTCTTCTATGCCTATCTGTTTCGTTGTACCTGCAATGTGAGCCTGCAACGAACCAGGGAAGCGTTGAGGGATGCGAACAAGGCCTTGGAAATCAAGTGGGATGACGGCGGCAGCGGCGATTATCAAGAAACACGCAACAGCTTGATGAGCCTGCGGGATAACCTGCAGCGCAAACTGGAGGGGTAAGGAACCTTTATGCAAAGGGAGGAATAGGACATGAAAAAGAGCATCATTTGTACAAGTATTATGGCTTTGATTTGCCTGCTTGCCTTTTCGGGGCTGGCGGCGGCCATGAAAATCGACGGGCCCCATGAGATGAACCGGCAGGAGCCGCCACTTTACGACCAATATCCCTGCGTGGGAGTGGACGATGTTTCCGTCTACTATATCGACCCTTCCAGCTGCTATGCTTCCGAAAATGAGGGAAAGATGGTTCTCGGGGCGCTCCTCTATGCCACAGGGGGCGGTGTAGCTCCTGGGGGAGGCCCTGCGAAACTTGGCCAATGCACGGTGAAGTTCACCACCTATCTGCAGAATGGGGAACGCGTCATTGAGACAGATGGCCTGGAGTCAAAATCCCGCAGACCCGCCACAGTGGACGAGAGCCAGGACTTCTATGGCTCCCTGTTCTGGACCATTGCCGAAATCACGGGGGTGGCGGGGGATTTGCAGTAAACTTCCCGTATAGCACTGTCAAATAGTGATGCAGGGAAAAACAAGCCGCCGCTTCCCAAGAGGGCAGCGGCGGCAATAGTGCAATAGTTATTTATTTTCTTCGGAAAAGTTGTACCCAATAATGATGGTAGCGGCTGTCAGGAACATAAACATATCCTACCGCGATTTCATCGTAGGCATAGGACAAAATGTTTTCCCTATGGGTGGGGGAATTCATCCATTGGCGGATGGCTTCTTCCGGGGTAGCGGCGCCAGCTTGCAAATTTTCTCCTACGGTTTTGTAACTGCCCTCTTCCATCACTGTTTCAAAGCCAGTGCCATCGGGACGTTCGTGGGAGTAATATTCAGAGGCTTCATGGACGCGGATGAGTGCTGCCTCCGAGAGGTCGAAGGCGGGCTTCAGGGGAGGCAGCCCTGCTTTTTTCCGCTCCTCATTGGTGAGCCGGATGATGTCGCCGGCAAAGGTGCCCCAGTCAAAGGAAGTGTCGTCAACAGCATTTCCCTTTATATGGAAGAGATAGTATTCGGGAGGCAGGGCTTCTCCGTTTTGGTGAAAAATGACGCCGATGGTCACATCACCCGGCTGGATGAAATGGACGTAGAGGTTGCCATCTTTTTTCTTGACGATTTCGGCGATTTTTTCATCGCTGATGGTATATGTCACTTGATAGCCGGGGAATCCCCAGTTGGTTCCCGTAACCTTCGTCAGTTCATCTTCATATTCCATAGCTGCGGCAGAGGAGGAGAAAAAGGAAAAAATGGTCACGAGACAGATAAAAATGCCCTGCAGATGTTTCATGTCATGCACGCCCTTTCTTGATTCATTGCTTGCCTGCGGCCTTCGCTTGTGCCTTGATACGAGTAGTAAATGCGGCACGCTCTTGTGGATTCGTCGATTCTATTGATATCAGTATATCCTTACCATATTTCACTGTCAATGACAGGTGAAGCCATACTTGGCAAAATGCAAAGGAGTTGATTCTTCATGCAGATCATACATCAGGCTCCACTGGCAGCCTTAGGGCTGGGGGCGGCGTTTACAGTGGTTTGGGGCGTAGCTGACCCTGCTATGGCTTTGGCCGAGATAAAGACCTATATAGGCGTTGGACAATGTGCCATGGGGGATTTGGTGACGCCCCAGCAGGCGAAAACTTATGCCAGGGAATTGGCCATGATAAATGCCAGGGAGCAGGCGGGGGTGTATCTTGCCAGCTATACACGCTCTTCTCAAGCAAATCTTACTGCCAATGAAATTACAGCTATTGCAGGTGTTATTACAGAAGTCAAAGGGGAAGTGAAGTATGAGCAGATGCCGGGAGAAGTACATGGTCTGCCGGTGGTAGTCTATACAGCGACGCTGGAAGCCAATGTGGATACTGATGGCATTGCCGCCTGGTTGAGGCAGAGTGACGAGATGAAGGCGGATATGGCCGGGCAGAGTGCGGCTGAAAAACAGGAAGTTCAGGGGAGTCTGCAGAAGATAGAAAATCTGAGCCAGGCATACACCAGAGCGGATTCACAGCAGGAAAAAGAAAGCATCAGGAATCAGTTCAATGAGGAAGACAGGCACTTGTCATCTATCATGAAAACTCGTGATGCTTGGCTTCTTTATCAGAAGAAAGAATATGAGAAGGCTCTGGCTGGTTTTCGGGAGGCTATAGACCTTGACCCGCAGTATGCGCTGCCCTGGACTGCCATGGGAGTGGTATACAAGAGCATGGGGGATAGGAACAAGGCTATGGAATGCCATAGAAAAGCCATAGACCTCGACCCAAAGTTAGCTACTGCCTACAACAACATTGGCGGTATCTATGACGATATGGGGGATTATAAGAGGGGGCTTGAATATTATCAGAAAGCCATTGCGCTGGCGCCGGATAATGCCGTTTACCAGGCAAATATAGCTTATATCTACGATAAGCTTGGTGCTTATGATAAAGGGATAGAGCATGGGCAGAAGGCAATCCAACTTAATCCTGAATCAACTGTTGCTTATAACAACTTGGGCAGCATTTACGATAGCATGGGGGAATTTGACAAGGCCATTGCATGCTATGAGAAGGTAATCTCTTTGGATGTAAATGATGCTATGGCATACTGCAACATGGGGGTGGCTTTCTATAAGAAAGGGGATAAAGATAAAGCTCTTTCTTATCTGAGGCAGGCTGTTGCCATAGATTACGATCTTGACATAGCCCATCAGAGTCTGGGGCAGGTTTATAATGACATGAAAGAATATGACAGGGCTGTAATGCACTTTAAACGTGCGATTGAGATAAAACCTGGATATCAATCCGCCTACGTGGGACTAACACTTGCTTATTGGCATTTGGAAAAATATCAGGAAGCATTGCAGGCCATAGATAAATATCTGGAGCTTGATCCTGGAAGCGAAGATGCAAAAAAGATACGCGCTACTATCCAGAATAAGCTTCAGCATAAATAACTTAAGGCTTCCCTTCTGGGTGATGTAACAGTCCAAGAGACTTACGGACAAAGCGTATTTCGGTGTGAGATAAACCGCGATAATAGTGATTGCGGGGGAAAATGATTGGTGCTTATTGCGATATTATTTTGGTGAAATGCCAGGAGGTAAAATTATGCAATTAGAACGCTATATGAGCCTTACAGAAGCCGCAAAAGCAGCGGGAAAAATAACTAACGGCT
>JAGBLH010000240.1 GCA_017635515.1 Selenomonas sp. | reverse complement strand
GCTCTCTACAACATCAGGCAATACTATTTCAAGGAGAAGAAGTTCCTCAATTACGAGGAGAATTACCATGCCTGCAAGGAAAACGAAAACTATGGACTACTTCAGGCTGGCGTATCGCAGCAAACTCTGAAAGTGGCTGACCGTAGTTTCAAGTCGTTCTTCAATCTCATCAAGAAAGCAAAGAAAGGTGACTATCGTTTTCAGGACATCAAGATTCCGCACTATCGAGAGAAGGGTGGTCTGTTCAACCTCATTCTCTCGACAAATGCAATCAATATCAAAAATGGGTTCCTGATAATACCAATGAGCCGTTGTTTCTCTAGGCTTCATGACGGCAGGCAAATCAAGATTCCTTTTCCTGCAAGACTTGAAGGCAAGAGAATCAAGGAAGTACGCATCTGCCCCGTATACAACGGCAGATACTTTAAGATACAATATTGCTACTTGCAGGAAGAAGAGAAGCAAAATGTAACCCCCGATAAAGTCCTTGCTATCGACATCGGCTTGGAAAATCTGGCAACCTGCGTAACCAACATTGGGACATCGTTCATTATGGATGGTCGTAAACTCAAATCAATCAACCAGTATTGGAACAAGCAGAAAGCCCATTATCAGAGCATTGCCGACAAGCAAGGGATAAAGAAATCCCATAGGCTCTATCGTCTCGCCCGCAAGAGAAACAATCGCATTCAGGATTACATCCGCAAGACCACCCGTTACATCATCAATTACTGCATTGACCATCAGATTGGTACTGTGGTCTGTGGCTACAACCCAGATTTCACACGCTCGATAAATCTAGGCAAAAAGGTCAACCAGCAGTTCACTCAAATCAGCTTCGGTAATCTGCGTGAAGCTATGCAAAATCTGTGCGAGCGTTACGGGATTAAGTACATAGAGCAGGAAGAATCCTATACTTCAAAGGCAAGCTGCCTTGACCTGGACGACATTCCTGTCTACAATGCCGAAAATCCGTATACTGGTATATTCAGTGGCAAGCGTGTCCAGCGTGGACTGTATCGGTTTGCCGATGGCAGAACTGTAAATGCCGATGTTAACGGGGCGGCAAACATACTTCGCAAAAGTAAGCAGAACTTCGATTTCGAAGAACTGTGTAGAGGGCTTTTGGACAGCCCATTGAGAATAAGGGTATCCTGACAGCTAACTCCTTTGGGATATGTCTGTCGGGCGTTAGTCCGTGTATCAAACTTCTCAAGAATCCCCCACTTCTATAAGTGGGGGAGGTTCAATCCTTTACACTTAAAATATGCAGTTTTTTGGGCAAGGCGAGGAGAAGTTTATGGCAACGATTCAGGAAATACAAAACGAGAATGAGGCTTTCATCAAAAGCCTGAATGAGAACAAGGGCAAGCTTTTCAAGTTCCTGCGCACGATGGCAAGGTTCCATCGGCACGATATTCGGGCACAGGTCAGCATTGGGCTTCATGCACCAGACAATGCTGTGGCTTATGCGCCTGAAGATATCTGGAACAGGATGGGGTACTCAGTGTCGGATGGTGCGAAGGGCATAGAAGTTGATCTTGGTGGAGATAATCCAGTTATCCTCTATGAGGTGAGCAGCACCAACCTGTCCAATCGGAATCTTATCTGGCGTTTCGACAAGAGAACAGATGAGAGGCTGTTTGATGGCCTGGAGCCTGTCAATGGCAGTGTGCCTGAAAAAGTAGTGGAGCTTTGCCGTTCCATGGCGCATACTGCATCCATATCCCACAAGGATGAGGCAGCCGTCCTTGCTGCTGCTGTTGTCCTTAACAGGCTGGGCTACGATTACAGGAATGTGGCGGCAGATATCAGTGCCATCAAGATGGACGATGAAGACCTGGTTGTGGCTCTGGCTAATGCAGGAGAGTTCAGCCGTGATGTCCTGGATAAGGTCGCTGATTATGTGAAAAAGGGAAGGGATGAAGAACATGTCAGAGCAGCCAATTCGCACTTTCGGGCGTTGGAGCGCACTCAAGCTGAGGTTTTTGGAAGAGAATCATCCGCTGATGCTCCAAGCAATGATGGAGGGAGGGACTCTGGAGGAGTACCTGATGGACGTAGAGGAGGAGTCCAGCCTGGTATACCAGAGGATAGTGGACGGCCTGAGGAAGAAGTGGGGCGTTCCAGAGTTCGTGAGACCGGGGATGAACCAGATGGAGTGGCTGGGGCAGATGAACGCAGTGAGGATGTCAGCCAGCGAGATGACGCAGCAGGTAGTGTGCTCTCAGTAGAAGAGGCAGAAGAGCAGACTGCTGGCATTTCTTTCGAGGAAATGCGGGATGTGGCTCTTGAGAAGGCCGCTTTCCTGAACTCTGATATCACTAACCAGAGGATATACAGCCTCTGTGAGCTGGCCATCAATCCTGAGTCTCCTTTCCAGCAGGAGGCACAGAAGCAACTCAGGCTGGCTTATGTCGCTGATGAGGCTGAGATTCGTGAGGCTCATGAGAAATTCATTGATACCCTGCGTGACCATGTGCTGAAACAGGCTGCCGAGCTTGATTCTTTCAATACCAATGAACATATCAGCGCAATCTTTGAGCGTTCCAAGAATGAGAACAACACTCACGATGTTGAGATTACAGAGTCTCTGATTCCCGCAACCATTGATGAGCTTCGGGATTTCAGCGACAAGTATCTCGATTACCTCATCTATGAAGGATTGAGCGGCGGGGAGGATATTGAACGGCGCAAGCAGGAACTCCGTGAGGCTGACCAAAGGGATGGCCTCAGCATGGACAGCCCCATAGTTGAATATTTCCGGCTCAGGAGGTCGGAGGACGAGCTGGCCCAGGAGCTTCCCCCTGACCTGACTTTCAATGATGTTCTCAGGCAGATGCGGGAAGGCAGGGATTTTGAGTCCATCACGGGGATAGGCGATTCTGTTATCCGTCAGGCTGTCTTCCGTCAGATTGACCTTACTTATGATAACCCGCTTTCCTACTCTGACCTTTATGAGATGGACAGGGATAATTACTTCAACAGGTCTGCGGAGGCCAGCCAGGTTCAGGCAGCAGAAGAGGAGAATACTGCCGGGCAGGAGCAGGAAGCTGACAATGAGGAGGAGCTTGTGTCTGCGGCAGCAACTGAACAGGATAGCTCTGCAAGCAGCACGGAAGAAGGAGAGCCGGGGGATGCTTCGGATGCTGGCGCTGAGGAAACATCAGTAGAAGAGCCTTTTACTGACGGGCTTCCTGACCAGGATGGCTCCGTTGGCAATATGGACGATGAGGACAGCCTGGGGGATGTTCCTGCGGAAGAGGAAGAGGCTGCTGATGCACTCAGTGGGGCTTTTGCTGATGGACTTCCTGACCAGGAAAGTTCTATTGGGAAACTGGACGATGAGAGAGGGCAGGGTATTGCTCCAGAAAAAGCTCCCCAAGCAGATTCGGCTAATAGTATAGCTGATTCTGACACAATTCCTGGTATTGACCAGGAAGAGGAGGCATGGAGAGATTCCTGGACGGCTCCCAATTTTTCCAGTATGGCAAATGGCCGCTCCGAGCAGTATGCGTATAACCAACAGATAGCTGTGCTGGAGTACAATTATCGGCAAGCTAAATTTGGCGAGAACAAAGAAAATGCCCTTCGTGTCCTGTCTGAGTATTCCTTTGCGGGAAGAAATATTAGTGAACAGGAAACTCTCGATGCTCTCAATGAATACAGAAACAAGCTTGTGGAATTTGCTTCACGCCGGTTGGAAGAAGAGAAAACGGCTTCTACTGAGAAGGTAGTGACTCCCCAAGCTCCTGCGGAAGCTGAAGAGGCCGAGGCAGGGCGCAGGGAAGCATTTACGGATGCTTTGCCAGAACAGGAGAAGGATGCTGAGGCTGTGCCGAAAGTAGAGACTGATGCCCAAGAAGCTGCTCCAGCCCAGGAGGATGCTCCTGTCAGATACAAGTATTACCTTGATATGCGCCCCGCTGGCCCTGGCAGCGTTCCTCAGAACTTTGAGTCCATTGATGCCAATGACCCTGATGGGCGGTATGGAGCTATCTATTACACCCGTCCCCTGACTGCCAAGGAAATCAGCGATTATGATCTGACTACTGAACTGGATATGGAAGAGGTTGCCTGGAGGAATAATTTTGATGCTCCAGATTTTGACAATCTTCCCAATGGGCATGGCAAAGAGGATTCAAAGGAATATTTAAAAAATCTCCTTGGACTTGACCTTAATTATGACAGATATAAAGACGGCAAGATGTCTATTTATGCTTTCAATACATTGGCTACTCAATGCATTGAAAACGCATCTTTTTATAATAGTGAAGTAAACGCCAAATTTGTCCAGTATATTGAAGGTCTACAGCGTTTTGCCGCTCAGAGGGAAGAATACAATCGTTTGGCCAATGGCGGTAATACCGAAGAAAATGCCGAGACTGTGGAGGCTGAACAGGCTCCCAGTGCAACTGAATCTGTCACTGAACCTACAGGAGAAACGGAAACTGCTGCTGCCACTGTCGAAGCTGAACCTCTCAGCCCGGAGCGGTCAGCGGAGATTCAGGCTGCTCTTGATTCTAATGCCAATGCCAATACAAAGGAGGCTTTCAGGAAGAATCTCCTGGCTATTCGCACCATGAAGGAGCTGGAGGCCACCGGGAGGATTCCTACAGAAGAAGAGATTGCCCTGATGCGGAGCTATGTGGGCTTCGGTGGCCTTCGGGAGCAGCTGTTCCAGGAAGGCTTCAAGGGCTGGGAGAGTGAGCAGCAGGAGCTTCGGGAAGCCCTGACTGAGGCAGAGTATGATGCCGTGCGGGCATCCACTCTTACGGCGTTCTATACGCCGCCTGAGATTGTCGAGGCTATCTACAAGTCCCTGGAGAATATCGGTTTCGAGAAGGGCAATATCCTTGACCCGTCCATGGGTTCGGGCAGATTCTTCCAGAATATGCCTGAGAACATGAGAAGGGAAAGCAATCTCTTCGGCGTGGAGCTTGACCCGCTGACCGGGCGCATGGCTAAATTTGCCTATCCTGAAGCGGAGATTTCCATCAATGGGTTCGAGAAGACCACTTATCCCGACAACAGCTTTGACCTGGCTATCACAAATGTGCCTTTCGGGGACTATGGGGTGTATGACACCAGCGAGAAGGGAACTTTCAAGATCCATGACTATTTCATAGCCAAGATGATCGAGCAGGTTCGTCCCGGTGGCATCGTGGCTGTGGTGACTTCTGCGGGGACCATGGACAAGGCTGACATGACCGCCAGAAAATATTTTGCAACCAAGGCCGAGTTGCTGGATGCCGTCAGGCTGCCGGTTGGGGCTTTCAAGAGTGCTGGCACTCAGGTAGGCACGGATATCCTGCTTTTCAAGAAAAGGCAGCGGGAGCTATCTCTGGAAGATATCTCTGATGATTATTGGGTTGAATCCAGAGACAAGGAAACGAATTTCAGTTCTTTCCAAGACCATATGATGGTTAATGCATATTTTAACAACAATCCTCAGCAGGTATTGGGCAAGATGAAGCCTGTGTCTACACAGTTTGGCTTTGCTATGTCCTGTGTGCCGGATGATAATCCCCAGCCGGTAGGCGATAGGATTGTTGAGGCATTCAGCAACATAAGAAGCAGGTATGCTGCTTCGGAGGAAGAAATGCCCCGGCCTGTGCAGCTGGTTGCCAAGGATGGCGTAACCTTCTCGTTCTATATTGACGAGAAGGACAATCTGATGTTCTCTACTCCTACGGGAGACAGCCAGCCCAAGCTCACCAAGGCCCAGGAGGCTAAAATCAGGGCTATACTGCCTCTGCGCAACCAAATTCGTGCCTTGATTGACATGGAGAAGGACAGCAGCGTTACTGATGCTATGGTCGAGGAAGAGCTGGTGAGCCTGAACAGGGCTTATGACAGCTATTATGAGAAGTATGGTTCCATTGCTCTTGACAAAGACCTGAAGAAGGCTTTCCATGATGATATTTCTTATCCCCTAATGTGCTCCGTTGAGAAAATCAAGTTCGATGTGGACAGGGGCAATGTCTATGAGGGCAAGGGGGATATTTTCTCCAGCCGTATCATTGTGCCACATGTGGAGCCGGATCACGCAGACAGTGCGCTGGATGCTCTGTCAATTTCCATACTGGAGCACGGCAAGGTAGACCTTCCTTATATGGAAAGTCTGACCGGGCAGAATCAGAGGCAGCTTCTGAAGCAGCTGGAAAACATGCATATCTATTATGATGACGAGAAGGGGGAATATGTTCATGCTGATGAGTACCTGTCCGGGGATATAAGAGGGAAGATTGAGCATCTGGAGGGCATGATAGAGTCCCTGCAAGGCGAAATTCGCAGCTATGCCTCGGAAAAGGTGCTGCCTGATGCTTCGGTTAGGTTCATTCCACGCAACGAGGCAGAGGAGAATATCGTCAACAATCCTTACAAGTACATCAGAGTAAATGAATCTAACAGTGAATTTGCTGAGAAAGCCAATGCTGAGGCTTGCGAATACATCGAGGCACATCTTGATGACAGAGCTTTTGCTCCTGTTGCTTTGAATTACCTTTATCACAGTGTCAGTTCTGACAATCTGGAACTGCGCAAGGCTATCCTTGACAAGTATGGCAATGAACTGTCATTCGTGGCTGATGCCCGCAGAGAAGGCTATAATGATTTTTTCTTTTCGGACGAGGAAAACAGAAAAGGTTTTGCGCAGTATGAGGCTCTGCGACAAGCTATGGAAACAACGACCTGGGGCAAGCATTATGAACCCAAGCACATCCATAATTTTGTCAAGGAGAAGATTCTCGAATATCAGGGTCATGAAGATGACCTGCTGAGTCTCAAGCGTTCTGAGCTGAACCGTGAGTTCGAGGCATGGATTGAGTCCAAGGAGGCAGAGGTTGATTCTTTTGCTGAAAGCAATCTCTCTGACAAGCGCATCAAGAATCTTATGGACAGGATCAACCTGCTGGAGCAGAAGAAGGCCGACCTGGAGAAGGTCAAGCCTGTGGATGTCAAGGCTTATGAGATCAATGTGGGGCTGGGCACTACCTGGCTGCCACCCAAGTATATCGAGGATTTCATGAAGGAAGTCTTCGATATGGGCTGGCAAGCGGGAGATACCTGCAAGTGCCTGTATGTGCCGGAGACAGGCACTTGGTCAATCACCAATAAAACTCAGGCTTATAGTGCATTGGTGGAGCATACCTACGGCTACAATGATAAGGCCAATGCCCTGCACCTTCTCGAACAGGCCCTTAATTTCAAGTCTCCTACTATCTACACAGTGGTCGATGTTGATGGGGAAGAGAAGCGTGTGCCTGATGTGAAGGCCAGTCAGATCGCCCAACAGAAGCAGGATATCATCAAGGATGAGTTCAAGAAGTGGCTTTTCAAGGACAAGGAGCGCACTCAGGCTATCGTGGATTACTACAACCGTCATTTCAACAGCCTGGTTCCCAGGAAGTTCAATGGGGAGGATCTTACTTTCCCAGGCATGAACCCAAATATCAAGCTGCGTGACCATCAGAAGAATGCCATTGCCCATACTCTGTACGGCGGGAATGCTCTCTTTGCCCACGCCGTTGGTGCCGGTAAGACTTTTGAGATGGTGGCTTCAGCCATGGAGTCAAAACGCCTGGGCCTTGCCAGCAAGTCCATGATTGTGGTCCCCAATCATCTGACGGAGCAGTTCGGAGCAGAGTTCAAGCAGCTCTATCCTGATGCCAATGTGCTGGTGGCTACTGCCAATGATTTCAAGAAAGACAAGAGGAAGGAGTTCTGTGCCAAGATTGCTACTTACAACTGGGATGCCGTTGTTATCGGCACTACCCAGTTCGAGCGGATTCCCATGTCTCAGGAATACATGGAGCGTTCGCTGATGCAGCAGGTCAATGAGCTGGTGACAGCAATGCAGAAAATCCAGAAGAGTGATGCTGACATGTCACAGAAGCGCTTCTCTGTCAGGAACATCGAGACCATGAAGAAGAAGATTGAGGCCAGGCTGGAGAAGCTCCGCAACAGCCCCAAGGATTCTGTGGTGAGATTTGAAGATCTGGGCATTGACAGATTGTATGTTGATGAAGCCCATGAGTTCAAGAATCTCTTCACTTACACGAAGATGAGCAATGTGGCAGGGGTGTCTACAACCGATGCCCAGAAGACCACTGACCTCTATGAGAAGGTTCGCTACCTGAACAATAAGACAGGAGAAAAAGGGGTGATATTTGCCACGGGTACGCCGGTGTCGAATTCTATGACGGAGCTTTACACCATGATGCGGTATCTGGAGCCGTCCAAGCTTAAAAATATGGGCATTGATTCTTTCGATGCCTGGGCTTCTACTTTCGGGGAGACTACTACGGGCTATGAGCTTAGGCCGGAGGGCAAGGGGTTCCAGCGCAAGACACGCTTTGCCAAGTTCAATAATATGCCTGAACTGATGGCTTTGTTTCAGGAGGTGGCAGACATCAAGACTCAGGATATGCTGAATCTTGATGTGCCTGAGGCTGAGTATATTGTAGAAAAGCTTGAACCCAGTCAAGAGCAGAAGATCCTTCTCGACACGCTGGTGGAGAGGGCCGAGGCTATCCATAAAGGCTGTCCTATGCAGGTTATGACCAAGGATGGGGCTGTGACGGATGACAATTTCCTTTGGATCACCACGGAAGGCAAGAAATTGGCCCTTGACCAGAGGCTCCTCAATCCCATGCTGCCGGATGACCCCAACAGCAAGGTGAACAAGTGCGTGGAGAATGTGCTGAATGAGTACAAGGAAACCACGCCTATCAAGGGGGCGCAGCTGATATTCTGCGATATGTCCACGCCTACCAATGACGGCAGCTTCAATGTCTATGATGACATCAAGGCAAAGCTGATTGAAGGAGGGGTGAAGGAGTCCGAGGTGGCTTTCATCCACGATGCAAAGGACGAGGATGCAAAGGCCAAGCTCTTTGCCAAGGTCCGCTCCGGTGATGTGCGGGTGCTTCTTGGCTCTACCAAGAAGATGGGCACAGGGACCAATGTCCAGGATCTCCTGGTGGCTTCCCATGACCTTGATGTTCCCTGGAGACCTGCTGACCTTGAGCAGCGGGCCGGGCGCACGATCCGTCAGGGCAACAAGAATAAGAAGGTCAAGATTTACCGCTATGTCACCGAAGGAACCTTCGATGCCTACCTGTGGCAGACCCTTGAGAACAAGCAGAGGTTCATCTCCCAGGTCATGACTTCAAAATCTCCCCTGAGGACGATTGAGGATTGTGATGAGACTACCCTTTCCTATGCGGAAATCAAGGCGGTGAGCATAGGCAATCCCCTTATCAAGGAGAAGCTGGACAATGACAATGAGATTTCCCGGCTGATGCTCTCCAAGTCTGAGTTCATCGAAAGTCGCAAGGCCATTGAGAGGGATGTCAATCGGACATTGCCTGCATCTATCAAGGGGTATGAGGAATATCTTGAGAAGATTACTGCTGATGTGGAGCATGCGACCCAGAATACCAACAAGGTGGATGGGCAGGAGGTCTTCAAGATCAAGCTCAACGACAAGACCTTCGGAGACAGGAAGGAGGCAGGGGAATATATCAACAAGTGCATCAAGGATGGCTCTTACAGGACTCTCAAGGGTGAGTACAAGGGCATGAGCCTGTCCCTGACAATCGGGCATGAGCTGGGGACCTATGGGACTTTCCAGCTCCTGGCTTCGCATAGGGACACTTACAATGTGGAGATGAGGGAAGACCCCGTTGGCAACATGACAAGGCTTGAGCACAGGATACAGAAGTTGCCGGAGATAGCGGAGAAAACGCAGAGAAATCTTGATGAGAAAAAGCGTTCCCTTGAGATAGCCAAGAAGGAGATAAACCGTACCTGGCCCATGGAGGACAAGCTGAATGCTTGCCTGAAACGTGCCAAGGAGCTGGATGCCTTGCTGCTTGAAAATGAGAAGGAAGCACCGGAAAGCGGGAAGGAGGCTGCCAGCGAGAAGAAATCAAACAAGTTGGCTTGCTGCCGCTGAGATATAGCTACAGTTTGCGGGCAGGGCGCAGGACTGCCCGTGGCTACATACTTTGCAGAATACAAATGTAATACAAAGTGAATACAAAATTTGCTCACTTTGTATTACAAAATGATTACATTTTCGCATACAAAGTGTGTTCGTTTTGTAATATGAATACAAAACGAACACAAATGTATTCATTTTTCGTTTACAAAATGCTTACAATTGTAATACATATCAAAAGCAGATTGAAAGGAGTTTTTAGCATGTCCTATAAATATGAAGTGGGTGTAACATTCAAAAAAGAAGATTGGGAGGAATCAATCTATCCTCAGCTGAAGTCGCTGGACGGTACTGTAACATCATACTCAGGAAGGAAAGCAGATACTGACTGGACTCTTTCCATGGCTGAAAAGACGGAAAGTGATGATCTTGTTACTTTCCGCTGGAATGGGTACGAAGGTTGGGGGAGGGATCCCATTTCCAATGCTGTTGAACAGGCTGCTGACGAATATGAGGCTGATTTTACTCGCATTGGCGAAGCTAATGATGATGTTGTGTGCCACGAAAACTTGGCTGCGGGGGAGTTCGAGATTCAGTCTCCTACTTTGCGTGGCAAAGACGAACCGCACATAGAGCAGTGTGACAGAATCATCACCAAGCTCATGCAGACCTGCATGGAGAAGGGGATGACTGTCGGCAAGCTCACTCAGGCCCTGGAAGGGGTGGCGAATAAGGATATTGTAAAGCTCTATGCCAGCAAGGCCAAGGAGCTGACAGCAGAGAAAGCCAGGGGGTCTGGAAGGTAGCTCATGGATACACCCGGCCCAATGGCAGGTGTGATACTGAATCCTTGATACAAAAAGATTACAAAACGCATTCACTTTGTATTACAAATATGAATACAAAAAGATTACAAATGTATTCATTTTCTATTGCAAAAACGCATGCTTTGGTTAGAGGTCACAAAATGCAGTCGGATTCGCTTGCATTTTGTATTTGCATTCGACTGCAAAATATGAAAGGTGGGTAAGGAAGTTGAATAGTGTACATATTATCGGCAGGCTGACGAAAAATCCAGTCCTGCGGAAGACGAAAAATGGAAGAGATATTCTCCGCTTTGTTATCAAGATTGAAAGAAAAATAATGAAGGCATCAGAGGGATCTAATGACAATCCAGCAGTTGTGCCGGATTATATTCCCTGCTTCGCCTCTGACAGCAAGGCAGTTGCTATAGCTGACAACATGGAGGAGGGCCACAGGATAGGCATAACGGGTCATCTTCAGAGCTATATGCACCTGGATAAATCCAACATGGAACATTACCAGGTGGAGGTCTATGTGGACACATATGACTTCCTGACCCCACGGAAGCCAAAGTATCTGGTTGTGCCGTAAGGTGGAGAAGGAAAGCAGGGCAGCCCGTCAATTGGGTTGCCCTGCTTTTGGGTGGAAAAGTGGTGCTATTAGAACCACTTTTGAAAGAGGGGATAGAAAATCGACCTCACAGGATTCGCTCTAAGGCACGAAAATCAGATTTAGGTATTCTTATATGCCTTGACAGCTAAAGCCTCTCAGAAGGGCTTCTGTGCGGTGGTGGCCCTCATATCGGCTTACTTCTGATTGCTTGCTATCAGTTACGCCGCTTTTTTATTGACATAGGGATTGTCATATATTAGAATAGAATCAAAAGACTACCGAAATCTTAGTGGGGAACCATACTGAGCTGAGAGGGAAAATATATGCCAATGAGTGAATCTGCAAAAAGGGCAGACAAGAAGTACAAGTCCACGTTATCTGCATTTACCATAAGAGTAAGTGCGAATCAAATGGATCTGTACAAATCAGCAGCAGCGGCAAAAGGGATGAGTTTCAGACGGTTCGTTTTATCAGCCATTGAATCCGCTGTGGAGGCAGAAAGCAAAGATCAGATAATGAGGTGAGAAAATGTCAGAAGATATTTACGGAACAGATTCTTTTGGTAAGGATTTCTGGGCATTGGTAGAAGAGGTGGAAAAGCAATCATTTCCTAAAATAACAGAAGAAGCAATTAGAAATATACCATTTGTACATTATCCTGAAATAAAAGAAGAAGAGAGTTATTATATCTACAAATTGGAGAAACTATTACTAAAACTGGCTAAAGAAGAAAATGACAGCCGTGAAGCAGCTTTCGTATATAATATGAAGGCATCAAAAAAAGATTTGAATCTTGATAAATACAATAAACAATGCATGGCTTATGCATTTGTAAAAGGAAGTGAAAGCGAGGTAGATATTAGCGGAGACCGCAAGGCAAACAAGTTAATCAATTCAACAAAAGAAGTCGTACTTGTATCCATGCACAACCATCCTAATAATACAACTTTTTCATTAAATGACTGTGCTTTCTTCTTGAGAAATAGAAATATCAAAATTTTTATTGACATCCATCAAAACGGAACAGTTGAATATATGGCAAGGACTTCAAAATTTAACGAACAAGATGCAATACGTAGTTTCGTAGGGTTAGTAAGGGATGGTGTCAACCAATTTATTATTGAAAATAAAGATGAATTAGATAAAAGAATTGATAACAAAGATGTTTTAAAAAATCCCATCAGCTTCATAAAAAACAATCAGTATAAGAGAATGATTCCATCTTACATTAGAAATGACATAGTAAACAAATGGATAGAAAAAGATTTATACTATGGACTACGAAGAGATGAAATTGGATTATCAGAAACTCCTGAAGATGAAAAACAAATAAAAAAGCTAGAGTTAAAAATAAACAAGATCAAAGGAGGATATCATGAAAGATAAAGGATGGGGAACCAGGCTTTGTTGTGATCCTGATGACTTGACATATCTCGTTAATTTTATTACTGATTATATCTTAAACTCAACAAAGGAAGAAAGAGAAAAGCTTGGTATTTCAGATGAAGAATATAATAGTCTTAAAGAAGAGGAGGAAAATGATAACTGATTATTATCAGCAAGAACTGAAAAGCAGGGCAGCCCATCAGTTGGGTTGCCCTGCTTTTGTGTGGAAAAGTGGTGCTATTAGAACCACTTTTGAAAAGAAGAAGAAAAAACGTGGCTCAGATTCGATTCTGAGCCACGAAAAATGATTTTATATATCTTTGTATATCTTGACAGCCAAAGCATCTTAGAAGCGATTCTGTGCGTTCCTGAGAGGCTTTCTTCTTTGCCTGTTGAGTTTTACGGATTTTCTACATTGAAACCGTTTGATTTCAGAAGTTCAACCGCATCGTGTGGCAGGTCTACCGCCCAGATGCATTCATCGCCATCACATTCAGATGTGCCTTCATTTACGAAGTCGGGGAGAAGTTCCTCGATAAGGTCAGATTTTTCTACGTTGTACCTTACAGTTGCCATTACAATCACCTCATACGCATATTCAAGATGAACTAAATCAAGTTCATCTATATATAAAAAACTCATTTTATCTTATAAGTTCTCTTAACTTGCTATCTGCCATCATAGATAAGGCTGTCTGCCAGTATATTATACGCTTAGGATAACGCCTTCCGCAACAGGGGAGCCAATCTTTTAATTCAGCACTGCCTACATAGAAAGTCTGTTTTACCTTGTCCAAAAGCTCTTCCGGTAGTTTACATGCTGGGTTATCTTCACAGAATGATGCTAATTCCTTGATCAAATCCATTTCCTTGCTATTCTCAGGTATGGCAACGAGATCGGCTTTGCTGACAAAATCCTTTATGAAATATTTTGTCTCAAACCAAGGAGATTCGGAAGTACAGCATATCTTCTCGATGAAATAGTCGGGGGAAAGACCTGCCCAGTCATGGAGGCTTTCAAAATCCTCGGCGTGGAGAATCCCTTCACCCAAGTCTCCTGTGATGCAGAGATAGCCCTTGTTCACTAGGAAATTGATGTGATAATCCTTCTTGCCGTGCCTATTCATCCAGGTTGTCATCTGAAAGGATTCATTTCCTTTCGGGATAGCAACAAAATTCCCGAATATACTTGTTGCCTTATGGTCTACCTTATCATGATATTTTTCGTTATAGATATAATTCATTTCCATTCTAGTTTTCTCTTTATTTAACGTAGACTCAACTGAGTTGCAAGGCTTTTTCAAGCATCCTAGCTACAGGATCTGTTATCCTGATTTCAACAGAGTTTCTGAAACCTTGGCGATAAGCCTTAGTACGCCTGGTCTTCCAGGATTCTCCTGCTTCAGCGGGGAAAGCATCATACCAAAAATTTGTTTCAGTAATTTCTGCATCTGCATAAAACCTTTTGGCAAAATTAACCAGCTTATCAGCTTCAGTTTCTAATTGGGATTCATGCCCGCACTTATGCTTGCCGTATAATTTCCATGTATATTCCCTTGTTTTGCTCAGATGCAGTCTCGGCAACATGTCTTTGATATACTTGGGAATGTCCGATAAAGATATATTCGTTCTGCTCATATCTATCATACCTCTGCTTGTTGCATCATTTCAGTAGTCACTGGGGAACATGATGGTGGTGTGGGGGGCGTTATCCTCCCTGTCTGTGATGATCCATATCTTTCCCTGATTGGTGGTGTAGACGGCGAGGATTCTGTCCTCGCCATTTTCCACGGCTTCGTCATTCTGCACCTTGCTGTCTGGGGAAGTATCGCCCCAGTCCATCCTCTTGTAACGGTTGAAGGCTCTCATGACTTCGCCACGGAAGCCACGGGCTTCGTCCATGGTGCTTGCAATACTGCGGGTCATTACGGTATATCCTGGCTTAAACATCAGCTTTCCTCCTCAATCTGTAGGCATTTGCTCTAATCCGCAATACCTTTTCAGATACTTATGAACCACTTTCATTGCTTCGGAATCCAGACCAGTTTCTGCTCTGGCAATGCGGGATAAAATCTTCCTGGGATTGGCCTTCATGAGAGCCTTTATCCATGTGGTGCTGGCTCTGCCTGTGAGGACATAGCTCCTGATGGCGTATTCTCCCCAGATGGCGTAGGTATCGCCTATGGCTTCTGCCTCAATATGCAATCTGTAGAGCATATCGTCAATCTTGGTGCGTGATAGCATCAGGTTTCCTCCAATTCTTACTTCTTAGAACCATCCACTCCCGATGTTCTTTATTGAATGCTATGCTTCCTTCTTTGCGAAGCATTTGTATCGTTCGGTCAACTATCCTCATGATGGCATGGTCAAATGATATCTTGCTTTCCCTAATGACATGTTCGACAAAGGTATGATTTTTCCGCAGGGCCTCCTCAAAGACGGATGCTGTGAAGTGTTCCTTCTTCATCATTTCTGCAATAGTTGGTTGCAACATGGATTCCTCAATCTGAATACCAAGCACTGTCATGATTTTCTTTTTTGCCAATTCTTGCCCCTCCTTAAAGGTGCTGGTTATATTTGAATCTTGAGTTATTGCCCTTGAGCGTTACTGGCGTTGTCTCAAACAAGCCACCATCACGGTCAAAATGCTGGGTTACGGCGTGGCCTCCGTAAGCCTTCATGAGCTTCTTTGCCATGGTCACGGTGGTGTCAACCCACTCAGGGAAATTCCGCTCCAGTGTTTCATCTGATACATCAGCAGGTACTTCCGTTATGTCGGTCTTCCCTCTCAGCTCCCGCACGGTGATCAGTGCCCGCTCACGGACATCCATGGAATCGGGGAAGCAGTAGTATGTGATTCTCATATGTTCAACCCTCCTCAATGTTTCGGTCTTTCCTCTCAAACATTTTGTTGACTATGCTATTATTATATATCACTAAGGGTAGTCTGTCAACAATCTTTTTACATTTTTATTGACTGAGCTATATTTATTTGTTAAACTACAAGTATCAAATTCAGTTTCATAGGAGGGTTGAAGATGGCAGAGGACATAGAGATCGAAATAATAGCAGTTCAATCACTAAAAAAATGGATAGAGTCACGCTCTGAATTCGAGGACGGTGTTTACTTGGATGATGACAACGCTGAGTTAGTTGTAAAATCACTGGACTTTTACCTAAAACATCTGCAAAGGAATGAGCTAAATGAGTAATTCTGAGAGAGTAAATCAAGCTACAAAGGATATGACATTGGGGGAGCGGATAAAGAAAATCCGCAAAGAAAACAAGCTGACACAAGCTACTTTAGCTGAAGGGATCGGAATGAGGCAAAACAGCATAGCTCTGCTGGAAATGGATAAAAGGAATCCTTCGGAACAAACCCTGATATCCATATGCCGGTTCTTACATGTGAATGAAGACTGGCTCCGTGAGGGGATAGGAGATATTTATACGGCAGAATACGATTCCTTGTCCACGGAAGCAAGGGCAGCCAAGCTGCACCAGGAAGATATTGACCTCTTGAAGGCATATATCAGGCTGCCTGAAACCCACAGGGCAATCCTCAGGGAGTGTCTGATGGCCTTGTGTGGAGGTGTAAAGCATGAAGATGCAGAGGGTGATATGATAATATGCTCCCGCAAGGATTCTCCAGTTAATCTGACTAATGCTGAAGTGATGGACCTTGAGGACATGGCAACGTTCTTCATTGACAAGAAGAATAAGGAAAAGGACGGAGAGGCTAGATGACAGAGTTAGAGAGATTCCTGGCAGATGCAAAGGCCGAGTTCGGTCTTGAGGCTTCACATGAGGATTTTGAGCAGATCCGGTCCCTGCCGGAGGGGTTCCGCAGTTCCTGCTGGCATAACAATGCCTGTCCTTCCATATCGGCAGTGCCGTTTGATATAGGTCCCAGGGATTACAGTATCTCCTGCGACATCTGGATAGATGCTAAGGACCAGGATTTGAGGGAGTGCGGATGCGACCACCAGTTCAGCATTGTGATCAGCTCTGATGATGGGGGGCAGTTTGCCTACGACTCCGACTCCTGGGAGGATATACTGGCCCATGCATCCAAGGCCCATGAGCTGCTACGGGCTATGTATGAAGAGACCGTGAGACGAGGGGACACGGATGCCCAAGGTGTGCTTGAGGCGTATGAGGACAGGGCAAAGAAATATGGGTTTGTGGTGCTTTGAAATCGAAGTTTACACTATCAGTAAATAGGAGTTTTGCATGCCACTCCTCATCTCCACCATTATGAATGTTTCAGGGACTGCCTTTCAACCAAGGCGGTCCTTTTTATTGTCTGATGGCAGGAAAAAATACTTCTTTGCAGAATAGAAATCATATGAGTTTTTGAGCCGCTGAAAGGTCATATCTGCCTTCAAGTCAGAAAGGAAGAACAGGGATGGGCATCAAGCAAAAGTTCATAATGCTGGCTGGTGTGGTGGGCATTGTGTTGGCCATAGTATCCGCGCTGGGGTATTATACTGCCTATTCGAGTCTGGAGAATAGCCTGGAGCACGAGATTGCGGCTACGGTAGATGCCAGGGGAGCAGAACTGGAGGGCTGGCTGCTGGAAAAAGCCAAGACTGTGACCTCTGAGGCGGACTTGATGACAGAATTGTCTGGCATAAGCCTTTCCACGGGGGAGATGCATCACCTGCTGAGCCTGGCGGCCACTGATAAGGATGTGCAGGAAATGACCCGTGGCGATGAGAATAAGATGTTCCTGCCTTATTACAGCCCGGACGAGACGGGCAAGACAGACCCCACCAAGCGCCCTTGGTACGCCCAGGCAAGGGAGGCGGGCAAGACAGTCTACACCGAGGTTTATCAGAGCAAGAGCACCGGTGACCTGGTGGTTTCTGCGGTAGCTCCCTTCTATGACAAGGACAGGAAATTCATTGGAGCCATTTGCGGCGATATCACCTTGGGCGTACTGGAACAGCAGGTGCAGAAAATCAAGTACCGCGAAGAGGGAAAGGGTTATATCATTGAACGCACTGGCAAGCTGCTGGCGACAGCAGGCAAGGAGCAGATCATGTCCGAGGCTAGCGAGATACCGGGTATCGGCAGCCATCTGAATGAGATGTACAGCCAGGATACGGGGTTCTTCTCCTTTGTGAATGATGAGGGAGAGCAGGTCTTTACTTATACCACCGTGCCCAGCACAGGCTGGATTGTGGGCATGGCGGTGCCTTATGACTATGTCTTTGCAGCTTTCCACAGGCTGCGCCTTATGTATGCCGCGCTGACCGTCGTGGGTCTTGCCATGGTGGTGATATTCTGCCGCAGTTTCTCCCTGCACATCACCAGGCCTATTCTTGCCCTGGAAGATGCAGCCACCTCTATGGCGGACGGCGATTTGATGGTGCCTGATGTGCCGCTGGATTCTGACGATGAAATAGGCTCCCTGACCAATTCCTTCAACCAGATGAAGAAGCAACTGCACGATCTCATCAGTCATATGGCTGCTACTTCCTGGCATGTATATGAGTCTTCCGAGGAACTTACGGCCAATGCCCAACAGTCTGCCGATGCTTCCATAGATGTGGCGGAGACTGTGGCGGAGGTGGCCTCAGACATGGATCGGCAGCTCGGTGATATTGACGCTGTCAAGCAGAGTGTGGATGCGGTCTTCATAGGCATTGCCGATATGACCAAACAGGTTGAGGCAACTGTGGCAGCGGTAGATAATGCAGCCGTGGCTTTCCTGGAAGAGGGAGCCATGATGAAGGCAACTGCGGACAAGCTGGGAAAAATAGATGACCAGTTCCAGGAGTTCATGTCTGCTGTTGAGGTCATAAAAGAATCGGTTTCTGCCATACGTCAAACCATGGAGGGCATTGCCGAAGACACAGCTCATGTGGTGGAGACCATGGATGATATTGATACTGTGAGCCGCAAGACCTCTGTCAGCACCAGGACTATTTCAGCAGCTACGCAGGAGCAGTCCGCTGCCAATGAAGAGATTGCAGCCTCCTCACAGTTCCTGGCCAAGCTGGCCTCGGATATGCAGGAGGAGATTCATAAGTTTAAGCTGTGAGGTTTTGAGAATCGGAGCCGGGGAATTTGCCCGGCTTTTTCGTTTGGGATAGTTTCTTTAGGGCGTGTTGATTAAATGAACTTGGCACAGATTTATGGGGATTGGCTGTCCATTGCAAGGCGACAAACCGGAGGCATAGCGGTGCTATGTCGAGGATTTGTCAACGACGCAGGGACAGTCAAGACCCGTGAAGATGG
>JAGBLH010000239.1 GCA_017635515.1 Selenomonas sp. | reverse complement strand
CGGAGTATCAGGCTATGATGAGGGACATTGCAAATGAACGTCGAAGAGCAAGAGAAGAGGCTCTTAGATTACAAGTAGCATGAGCGTAGGTATAGCAAGGATACTTGCTAGATTTTGTCTACCCAAGGTACAGAAGAGCCTAATAATTACAAACCAGAATAGCCATCTAGTAGTCAGCAACATTGACCAATCTTATGCTATCATTCATTGTCATATTCTGGCACCGTCAGCCCAAAACGATATAATGGTATATATTCAAAATAATAATCACATCCCACGCTATGAATATAGTCTAACACATCTCTGTATTTTTCATCCCTAAACCAATTAGAAAGAAGGTATATATATTCAACATCTAGGTTTGCCTTTGAAAGTAATTTCTTGTATTCTTTCTTTTTGAAATCACAGGTTTGTAGTTTTTCGTCAACCGAACCAGCTACTTGTTGATGTTTACATTCAATGATATATACTGTATTTTTAATTATCACAAATATGCTGTCATCTGGTAATAATTGTTTAGATATATATTTTTTCCAGTCTATGTCCAATCTCCTCAAAAACGAGGAGTAGAATTCATGTTTTTTATATAATTCAGCAACTTTCCTATCTTTGTAATACAAAGCACGTACTTTTACTGTAGAGCATTTTTTATTTATAACAACTTGCTCAGTTTCAATACAAACCGAATATCCTTTTTGACTTGAGAGAAACGTTTCTAAATCTGTTTTCCCTTCGAAAACTAACCCTGTCTTTGTATTTCCTCCGCCTTTTCCATTCTTTATCATCGCCTAACACCTTTCATATCTATTTTTTATTTCTTAAAAACAAAAAGATATTCATGTGCAATCAGTAAAAAATTATACTTCACGCTATTAGTCTTCCAATATCCTGTAGCCCTGCAATTATGCTGCTCTTTAATAATGAGTTCTTTCAAAGTAAATCCCGCTTCTTGAAAAATCTTCATCACATCAAAAGACATGGGAATCATGCAACCTTTCTTTCTAGTGTCACCCATAAGAATAGCACAAAACCTATCTTTTTTCAGCACGCGATAACTTTCTTTTGCCACCTTTTTCATTTCTTCAAGAAAATCAGAAATTTTCAGCCTTGAAAGATCTTCCTCTATATCCTCGCTATACTTAATAATATCTGCATAAGGTGGATGTGTGCAGATAAGGTCAATGTGCTCATCTTTAATAAAAGAAAGATTCCTAGCATCACCTTTCTTCAGATAGACTTTTCCATTTGCCCCTTCATGCTCAAAGTCAATTTTTTCCCGACACCTTTCAATAGCGACATCATTAACATCCACGCCGATAATGTTGCGGCTCAAAAGTTTAGCCTCCACAAGTGTCGTTCCGCCTCCTGCAAATTGGTCAAGTATGCAATCGCCCTCTTTTGAGTAACGTAGCATTATATTGCGTGGTATATAGGGAGACCAATTCCCTCGCCATTTCGCATCATGGGTAGCCCAGTCTCCCCGCTTGGGAAAAGTCCAATGAGTAGTCATCTCAAGTTCAAAGTCCTCTGGCTCCCATCTGGTTATTTTCTTCATCATTACACGAATACCTTCCTCATAATGCCCTGCTCCATGTCCGTAATGTTGTAGATATGAGGAAGGACATCGAAAGTCTCCTCAAGGTTGTGTCTAGCACTTTTCCAGCCAGCCCCATCAGTAAACCAAACGAAAGTAAAGCCAGGAATAGTTTCGCATTCAAGAGCCAAAGTTTTGTAGCTTCTGGAAGTTTCATTCAGTTTGCTACCACCACCGCCGTAGAAGTTAGTTTCTATGCCATAAATCATTTTGTCCGTCTTAACTACATAATCGAAACGCTTTTCCATCTTGCCTTGGTTGGAAATGGCTGAAAGGTCAATGCCCCATTTCTCCACAATTTCATGGATATACATTTCCTTGAAATAACTCTTATCACGCTTAAAGCCTGCATTGATGATGAACTTCTCTACTAGATTTTCCATCAGGTGACCGCCACGATTTTTCCTACCGTTGGAATCAAGACCAGTTTCTACACCAGTTGCATAGTCTACCAGATTGTTGATAATGTGTTTCTGTAACAAGTCAAAGAGACCAGTCTTATGCATGAACACAACATACTGCTCCACGCTCAAATTAACTTTTTTGAAGTTGTAATCAAAAGCTCCATCCTCGTCCATAGCATAAATCTCGTTAGCCCTTACTGCTAACAGCAAGGGAATACATTTCATTACTTCAGGATATTTCTTCACCAATAACTTGAAATCACCTTCAATATCAACTGAGCCAATCAACGAATTCAGTATATTCAACTCAATTTTAATTTCGTCAACATTCTGGAAAACCTTCTCAAAATCCACATAGTATCTGTCGTCTGCAATGCTTTTCCTAAAACCTGCCAACCATTCATTGAAATCTCGTTTCATTTGATTATCCCCCATAACTAGAAATTTGATATCAAAAGCTCGCTGATCTTACCCCTGGCAGTCCCTTTGCTGTTTATCATGCGATTAGCAAACACGCGTTTAATATTGTGAGCTGCATAAATTTCATCGAAAAATGTATCTTGCTCATTCGTATTTTTAGGGTCAGAATTGCTCACAACTACTTTTGCCCCCCTAGCAGTCATTTCATCAACGAACTTCGCCAAGCCAATTTGATCTTCATCATCGAAGCAATCAGAAGTGTAAGAAGTAAAGCTGGAAGTAGTGGTCAATGGACGATATGGAGGGTCAAAATACACAAATGTGTGTTGGTCTATAAAATCACGAGACTGTCTATAATCACCACAGACAATTTCCACGTTTTGAAGTTTCCTGGAAATGCCTCGCAAATTATTTTCATCACAAATCAATGGGCGTTTGTAAACTCCCATAGGCACATTATAAGCACCTTTTTTATTGACACGATAGAGGCCGTTGAAGCACGTCTTGTTAAGAAAAATCAATATAGAAGCACTCTCCACCCTATTACTCTCGTCTCCTTGGAGCTTCAATTCATTGAATCTTGCCCGCTTTTTCATATAATAAGCCTTACGCTTTTCCTGCTCATAGGGAATGTAATTTTCCTGATACTCATTAAGCAGGGAAATCATTTCCTCTACATTGTCACGAATGGATTGATAAGCCCCGATAAGCTCTCGGTTCATATCACTTATATATACGGCTTCTAGGTCATAATTATTCAGCACATCAAAGAGGACAGCACCGCCCCCAACGAAAGGCTCCGCATACTTGGTAAAATCCCCATCCTTAAAAGGGTAATACTTGGCAAGCTCATGTAAAAGCTGTCCCTTACCACCTACCCATTTTAAGAACGGTCTCACTCCTGGTCTGGCCTGCTCTACATAGCGCAGGCTCCGTGCATCAGCTGGTTTTTCTGCATCAGCAGGTATAATCCACATACTACCGCTAACCATTTCAGCATTGTTTATCCGCTTTTCAGCACACAACTTCAAGACACGTCTCTGAGAAATCCCCCACTTTTCAGCAGCTTCCTTGGCAGAAATATAATTCATAGCTTCCTCCTTCGATAATTCACTATATCATATTATTATATTCCTACCTTGGAACAATAGCAATATCATTTTATAAAATGATGCCAGCTTCTGCAATAACTTATAGTAAACATCATAATGATTGACAATCAGCCTTCCTCTCTGGGGAAGGTGCCCCGCAGGGGCGGATGAGGTGGGACGTTTCAAGCTACAGCAACTATACGAGTCAGGTCGCACCTCATCCGTCAGTCCTTCGGACTGCCACCTTCCCCATAGGGGAAGGCTTTTGTTGGCATTTCCAAATACGTTTACTATATATCCTTCACAAACATTTAGAAATATGCTTCTAAAGTCATTTATAGTTTAATTTTCCACCCCCTATCCCACCTAAGATAGAACAGCAAAAACGGGTCGAGTATGTAAAGCTCGCCCTCCTTCCGATCCAATGTATCCGCATTGGGCATGGCTTCTTTGACAATCTTCTCCACATTCTTAGCCGTCTTGCTCAGATTCAAGGGGGCAGGCATACTTTCATCTTCCGCTATAATCTTCTTTATCCGCCTTTGGATTTCCTCCAAAGAAAATTTCAGCAGAGGCGGGTCATCGCTTATGCCCAGCAGGAAGATATCGTAAATATCTCCTTCCCTGCCATCTTTGGTCTTATACACCTTGCGACGGCTCCTGCCCTTGCTGGGGCCTTCCAGTATCCGAGCCACTACATCCTGATAATGCTTATAAGGCCATTGTTCCAGTTTTGCCGAAGGCAAAATTATCTCCATGCCCAAAAGGTCAAAGCCCTTCCTGCCTATCTGCTCCAGGTCACGCTTTGACCAGGGCGCCAGTTCGATGAAGGACACCCTGCCAATCAGGTCAGGATTCAGCCTTATGGCTTCGTCTGCCCTGTGGGGAAGCGATAGCAGCACAGCCCTCAAGCCGTGGAAAATCTGGGCTTTCAGCACCCTTGCCAGATAAAGCTGGGTTTCCTTGTCGATATAGGTATGCTCCGGCATGGAACCGGGCGCAAATACGTCTGACAAGAGTATTGCCATGAAAAAAGCCCTCCTTCGCAGTTCTTATTGTTACAGTATAACATTTAAGAAGTTTTACTACAAACTTGAGGGCATTTATGAACTTTTAGAAGAAAAATCCTCCGCTTGTGCTATTCTGTACGCCCTGCATTGCTGTGGTATTCATCACCGACAGCATGATAGCGCTTTGCAAGGCGCTATTGAGTGACTTGTGCAGCTCCACGGCGGATTTTACATCTACCTCTCCATTGGCCAGGTCAGCAAAATTCATGCGCTGAAGGTCAGAGATGTGGAAGACCAGGCTGTTGATGGCCTGCTGGTTCTGGGACTGCTGTTCCCGCAGGGCGTATTTGTAAGCCAGGTTCTGGTATTTGTGATTGCCAGTCCAGAAACTGTCCATAGCCTGTATCTTGTACTGGGCTACGTCCAGTTCTTTCATCTTGGCATCCCATTCCTGCTGTTCCTGCTGTATCTTTTTGAAAACGGACTGATAGTCGTCTTCTTGTCCCTTCTCCTCTTGCGTATTCCTGGCATTCCGGGCAGAAGCTACAGCATTATTGGCAATATCCCTTATCTGCTGGAGATATTTCAGGCTGTCGTTGCTTTTTATCATGGGGAGGCCTCCTCTCACTTTCACTGGTATATCCTTATTATCGTCAAAAAGCTGCCCGCACTTAAACAGGCCCGCCAAAATTCGGCGGGCCTGAAGTATTGCAACATATGTAGGGTAAGTGGGGGATATTGGCATCGTGGCACTTCCCCCTTCCACCACCTTTGGTGGTCCCCAGCCAGGAAGCTCACCAAGCTCCCGCGCTTATGCGCCCCCTGCAAGCGGTGGAGGCTAAAAACCTTACACGGCGTAGAAATTGACCAGCTTAGCATCGAAGATGCCGTCCACCGCCTTGACCTTCTCAAGGGTGGAAGCAGGCAGGTCATTGTCGATGGTGAGCACCATGAGGTTGGTTTTCTCCGTATCCGTCTCACCCACCTGCATGGCGGAGATGTTGATGCCGTCCTCACCCATGATGGAACCAACCTTGCCGATGATGCCGGGGCGGTTGATGTGGGGGCTGATGAGGATGCGGGCGTGGGGTGCCACATCCACGCGGAAATTGCCGATGGACACGATGCGGCCTTCCTGGCCGAAGAGAGTGCCCTGGACAGACAGTTCCTTCTCCCCTGCCTTGGCCTTGACGGTGATGAGGTTGGCGAAGTCCACAGGCTCCTTGTCCTTGATTTCCGTCACCTTCACGCCGCGCTCCTTGGCCAGGCTGGGAGCGTTGACATAGTTCACCTCGTTCTCCATGATGGGATTCAGCATGCCCTTCATGACAGCCGTGGTGAGGAGCTTCGTATTGACCTCGGTGATCTCCCCGTTGTAGGTGACCTCTACCGCCTTGATGGGAGCCTCTGCCAAAGAGCACAGGGTGCCCCCCAGGCGCTCTGCCAAGGTGAGGTAGGGTTCTATCACCTTCATGGCCTGAGCGGACACAGGAGCCATGTTCACAGCGGTAGCTACAGGCTCGCCATGGAGAGCAGCCCAGATGCCCTCAGCCACATCCACGGACACGCCAATCTGTGCCTCCACGGTGGAAGCCCCCAGATGCGGGGTCAGCACGATGCCCGGCACGCCGATGAGAGGATGGTCTGCAGGAATAGGCTCGCTGGTGAAGACGTCGATGGCAGCACCTGCCACGATGCCCTCCTTGACAGCCCTGGCCAAGGCTTCTTCGTCGATGATGCCGCCACGGGCGCAGTTCACCAGACGTACGCCTTTCTTCATCTGCTTCATTTCCTCATAGCCGATCATGCCCTTGGTATCCGGGGTCAGGGGCATGTGGACGGTGATGAAATCAGCTGCCTTGATGACCTCCTCCAGCGTGCCAATCTTCACATCCAGAGCCTTGGCCCTATCCTCCGTCACATAGGGGTCGTAGGCGATGATATCCATGTCAAAGGCCTGGGCGCGCTTGGCCACACCGCTGCCGATGCGGCCGAGGCCTACCACGCCCAGGGTCTTGCCCCGCAGCTCTACGCCCACGTACTTCTTGCGATTCCACTCGCCCTTCTGCATGGTCTCGTTGGCAATAGGAATATTGCGGGACATGGAGAGCATCATGGCCATGGTGTGCTCCGTGGCGGCGATGGTGTTGCCCCCCGGAGAATTGATGACGATGATGCCCTTGGCAGTGGCGGCAGGGATATCAATATTGTCCACGCCTACACCGGCCCGGCCAATGATTTTCAGCTTCTCAGCCTTCTCGATGACCTCTGCCGTCACCTTGGAGGCAGAGCGTACCATGAGAGCGTCAAACTCAGGGATGATTTCCAGCAGCTCCTCTGCGGAAATCTTATCCTTCACCACTACCTCGAACTCCTTCTGCAGAAGCTCAATGCCCTTGGGGGAAATGCCATCAGCCGCTAAAACCTTCATACCCATCTCTCCAACTCTCCTTTTATGATTGCACAATTTTCTATTTCAAACTAACAATAATATAAGCCATCCGCTTTCTATCGTCAAGTGTTCGCTTGAGAAAAACAAAGTTTATTTTCATCCTTGCTTTTAGTCATAATTACAGTTACAATAGTAAAAACGATAGGTCTCCACCTGCCAGGCAAGTGGAAAGCCGAAATCCCGTGAATATCTTTCGATAGATTTAGGAGGTATTATCATTGGAAGCAGAGCGTATTTATAATTTCAACCCCGGTCCTGCCGTGCTGCCCCTGGAAGTGCTGAAGGAAGCCCAGGCCGAATTCCTGAACTTCAACCACAGCGGCATGAGCATCCTGGAGATCAGCCACCGCGCCAAGCAGTTTGACGAAGTGCTGGAGAAGGCCAAGGCCGATGTGAAAGAACTGATGGGCCTCGGCGATGACTACGAAGTCCTCTTCATCCAGGGAGGCGCCAGCCTGCAGTTCGACATGATTCCCATGAATTTCGCTACACCGGAGCACAAGGGTTCCTATGTGCTCTCCGGCAGCTTTGCCAGCAAGGCTTATAAGGAAGCTGAGATCCTGGGCGTGGGCGAAGTGGCCGCTTCCAGCAAAGAAGTGGACTTCCGCCATATCCCCACTCAGGAGGAGCTTTCCATCAACCCCGAGGCTGCCTATGTGCATCTCTGCTACAACAACACCATCTACGGCACAGAGTACCATTATATCCCTGATACCAAGGGTGTGCCCCTCTTTGCCGATATGTCTTCCGATATGCTCTCCCGCCCTCTGGACTTCTCCAAATTCTCCTTCATCTATGCCGGCGTCCAGAAGAACCTGGGCCCCGCAGGCACGGTGCTGGTAGTGGCCAAGAAGTCCCTGCTGGAAAAGAGTCCCGAGACTCTGCCCACCATGCTGCGCTATGATACCTTCTACCAGAAGAACTCCCTCTACAACACCCCGCCTGCCTTCTGCATCTACATGGTAGGCAAGGTGGCAGCCTGGATCAAGGCCCAGGGCGGCCTCTCCGTCATGGCAGAGCGCAATGCCAAGAAGGCAGCCCTGCTCTACGAGGCCATTGACAGCTCCGAGGGCTTCTACAAGGGCCACGCTGACAAGGACAGCCGCTCCTTCATGAACGTCACCTTCCGCCTGCCCAGCGAGGAGCTGGAGAAGGAATTCGTGGCCGAGGCCGGCAAGATTGGCCTGGGCGGCGTCAAGGGCCACCGCAGCGTAGGCGGCATGAGGGCCTCCATCTACAACGCCATGCCCTATGATGGCGTTGCGAAGCTGGCTGAGTTCATGGACAGCTTCCGCAAGGCACACTAAGGAATAAAGCCTCCGCCGCTTGCGGGTCAGGCTAAAGCAAAAGGCATCTGCTGTCATCCAAAAGATGACTTGGCAGATGCCTTTTTATTTGTCGCATTACTGCTCGTTCTTCAGTTTCTGGACTTCATCCAGCAGGTACTCGTTGAGCACCTTGATGTAAGTGCCCTTCATGCCCAGGGACTTGGACTCGATGACACCGGCGGACTCGAACTTCCTGAGAGCATTGACGATGACGGAGCGGGTGATCTTCACCTCGTCTGCAATCTTGGATGCCACCAGCAGGCCCTCAGTGCTGTCCAGGGCAGACAGGATGGCGATGGCAGCCTTGCGCTCGGAGAAGGACAGGGTGTTCAAGGCAATCTGCACCGTCGCCTTCTTGCGGGCCTCGATCTCAATCTTCTGGGCGTGGTCGCGGAGCATTTCCATGCCTACCACCGTAGCGCCGTACTCGCAGAGCAGGAGGTCATCATCGGTGAACTCCTCATCGTACTTAGCGATGATGAGCGTGCCAATGCGCTCCCCTACCCCGTAGATGGGCACCACCGTGGTGTTCTTGCCGTTGAACAGGCAGCGGCTGTTCTCAGAATAGGCGCACATGCCCGTCTTGGAGCGCAAGTTGGCATTGGTCTCGTCCATGCGCATGAGCCAGTTCACATAGTGCTTGGGGAACTCGCCCTGATTGATGACCTTGTCCACCATCAGGTCACATTCGAAATCGTCCACGAAGGCATAGCCGAAAATCTTGCCTTTCTTGTTGGTGATATAGACATTCGCGTTGAGCACGTTGCTAAGGACACGGGAGATGCCGTCATACTCCACATTCTCGGAACGCTGCAGCAGACGGTTGATCTTCCTTGTTTTTTCCAGCAATGATGACATGTAAGCCTCTCCCTTTCTGATTTTTGAAACATTGAAACACAATAGCTGTATTTTCGAACTTTTTTCATACCAAGACTATTTTATCATAGTTTTCACAATTATCATAGATGGCAATTAAATATTTTTAATTAAATTTTCTGCTTTCATGTTTCTGTCTTGCCAGATAAAGGAAAGGCGGCAGCCAAAGAAGCTGCCGCCTGCTATAAACCTTCGGAAAAACTTAGAGAATGAACTGGGACAAGTCCCTGTTCACCACGATATCGGATAGCTTCTCATCCACATAGGACGCATCAATGGTCACATGCTTCTCGGTGAGATCAGGGGCATCAAAGCTCACCTGCTCCAGCAGCTTCTCCAGCAAGGTGTGGAGGCGGCGGGCGCCGATGTCCTCTGCCTGCTCATTCACATCGCAGGCCAGCTCTGCCACCCTGCTGATAGCATCGGGCTTGAACTCGATGGTCACACCCTCGGTGGCCAGCAGGGCCTCATACTGCTTCAGCAGGGCGTTCTGCGGCTCCGTGAGGATCTTCTCGAAGTCTTCCTTGCGCAGGGACTTCAGCTCCACGCGGATGGGGAAACGGCCCTGCAGCTCCGGGATAAGGTCAGAGGGCTTGGCGGTGTGGAAGGCACCGGCAGCGATGAAGAGGATGTGGTCGGTCTTCACGGGGCCATACTTGGTCATGACGGTGGAACCTTCCACAATGGGCAGGATATCCCGCTGCACGCCTTCACGGGACACATCTGCCCCACCGCCGGAACCATTGCGCACGGCTACCTTGTCAATCTCGTCCAGGAAGACAATGCCGGTGTACTCTGCCACCTTCACGGCCTCGTCTGCCACCGCATCCATGTCGATGAGCTTGGCAGCTTCCTCCTGGGTGAAGATCTTGCGGGCCTGGGCCACGGTGACCTTGCGCTTCTTGCGGCTCTTGGGCATCAGGCTGCCGATCATGTCCTGCAGGTTGTCACCCATGCCCTCCAGGCTGGAGCCAGCGAACATGCCCACCATGGGCTTGGAGGATTCCTCCACATCGATCTCGATGGTCTCCTCCTCCAGCTCGCCCTTGTCCAGGCGCTTCTTGACCCACTCACGGCCTGCCGGGTACTTGGGCTCCTCCGGCTTCTCCTCTTCCTCCTCGGCAGCCCCGAAGAGCTTGCCCAGAGGATTCTGGGACTTCTTGGGCTGGGGCACGAAGACATCCAGGATGCGCTCCTCTGCCAGTTCCTTGGCCCTGTCCTGCACAGCTTCCATGCGCTGCTGGCGCACCATGCGCACGGAAGTCTCTGCCAGATCCCGGACAATGGACTCCACATCCCGGCCCACATAGCCCACCTCGGTGAATTTGGTGGCCTCTACCTTGATGAAGGGAGCCTTGACGAGCTTCGCCAAGCGGCGGGCGATCTCTGTCTTGCCCACGCCGGTGGAGCCGATCATGAGGATGTTCTTGGGAATGATATCCTCCTTCATGGCTCCCGTCAGCTGGCGGGAACGCCAGCGGTTGCGCAGGGCGATGGCCACGGAGCGCTTGGCCTCGTCCTGCCCCACTACGTATTTATCCAGCTCCGCCACGATTTCCCGGGGAGTCTGCTCGTTCACGCCGATTTCCGCTATTTTCTTCTCAATGTCGCTCATGCCAGTTCCTCCACCTTGATATTATGGTTCGTGTAGACGCAGATGTCTGCGGCTATGGAAAGGGCCTCCTTGGCTACCTCTTTGGCTTCCATATCTGTATGCTGCACCATGGCACGGGCAGCAGCCAGGGCGTAGAAGCCGCCGGAGCCGATAGCCGCAACATCCCCGTCCGGCTCGATGACCTCGCCATTGCCGGAGAGCATGAGGATCTTGTCCTTGTCAGCCACCAGGAGCAGGGCCTCCAGTTTGCGGAGCACCCTGTCCGTGCGCCAGTCCTTGGCCAGCTCAACAGCGGCCCGCTGCAGATTGCCATTGTAGCTTTCCAGCTTGCCCTCGAACTTCTCGAAGAGGGTAAAGGCATCCGCCACAGAGCCGGCAAAGCCTGCCAGCACCTTGCCATGGTAGAGAGTGCGCACTTTCCGCGCATTGGCCTTCATGATGGCGCTCTGGCCGAAGGTCACCTGTCCGTCACCAGCAATGGCGGTCTTGCCGTTCTTGCGCACGGCACAGATGGTAGTGGCATGAAATTCCATTCTGCTTTCCATAAGATCAACTCCTAATAAGGCTGTATCAGAAATCAAGCTGTGACTTGAACTTGTCCAGACTATCCAAAGCTCGTTTAGCCAGCCATTCTTTTTTGTATTTCTTGCGCTCCCCTCTGGGGATAGCGCGCAAATCCTGCTTGGTCAGCCCCGTGTCCGGCAAGAGGCCGAAATTCACATTCATGGGCTGGAAGTGCTTGGCTTCGCTGGTGGTGATGTAATGGGCCAAGGCCCCGTGGCAGGTTTCCACCGGGAAGACCAAAGGCTCCAGCCCCCTGGCCACCCGCACGGCATTGAGGCCTGCCACCAGTCCCGAGGAAGCGCTCTCCACATAGCCCTCCACCCCGGTCATCTGTCCGGCAAAGAAAAGCCGGTCATTGCCCTTCAGCTGATAGGTGGGGCGCATATGGCGGGGAGAGTTCAGGAAGGTATTGCGGTGCATGACCCCGTAGCGCAGGAACTCAGCGTGCTCAAGGCCCGGTATCATGCCAAAGACCCTGCGCTGCTCAGGCCACTTCAGATGGGTCTGGAAGCCCACGATGTTGTAAAGGGTGGCTCCCGCATTGTCCTGCCTGAGCTGCACCACCGCAAAGGGCAGCTCCCCGGTTTCCGGGTGCTCCAGCCCCACAGGCTTCAGCGGCCCGAAAAGGAGCGTGTCCTCCCCGCGGGAAGCCATCACCTCCACAGGCATGCAGCCCTCGAAGAATTTCTCCTTCTCGAAGTCCTTGGTGGGAGCCTTCTCCGCGTTCACCAGTTCCTGCCAGAAGGCCCGGTACTGCTCCTCTGTCATGGGGCAGTTGATATAGGCGGCCTCCCCTTTGCCGTAGCGGGAAGCCCGGTAGGCCTTGGTCATGTCCACGGATTCCAGGCTCACGATAGGCGCTGCCGCATCGTAAAAGTAGAGGGAATCGCTGTCTGTGCGGCGGGCGATGTCCTCCGCCAAGGCCCCCTCCGTGAGCGGGCCGCTGGCAATGATGGTCACCGCGTCCTCCTCTTCAGGAATGGAGGCGACTTCCTGATGTACCACCGTGATCAGGGGATGGTTCGATACCTTCTCGGTGATGTAAGCGCTGAAGCCGTGGCGGTCAACCGCCAGCGCCCCGCCGGCCGGCACCTTGGTAGCGTCAGCCGCCTCCATGATGATGGAGCCCAGCCGCCGCATTTCTTCTTTCAGCACCCCCACGGCATTTTCCATTCCCGCCCCCCTGAGGGAGTTGCTGCATACCAATTCCGCAAAGCCTGCGGTCTTGTGGGCCGGGGTGGACTTTTCCGGGCGCATCTCATATAAGGTCACCTCAGCGCCCCTCCGGGCAGCCTGCCAGGCGGCTTCCGCCCCGGCCAGCCCTGCGCCGACGATGATAACTTTCTTCATGCCTTGTCTCCTTCGGCCTCAGCTTCGACCTTTTCTGCCTCCTTGGCCTTCTTGGCCTCAGCCCGCTGGCGGATTTTTTCCAGTTCCTTGTTGATGGGGTGATTCACGCGGCTCTCGCAGTCATCGTTGCTGCAATAGGTGATGCCGCGGCCATTCTTGTAGTGGTGCTTCAGCATGAAGGAACCGCACTTCTCACACTTCTCCTGCAGGGGCTGATCCCAGGTATTGTAGTCACATTCGGGATAGTTCTCGCAGCCATAGAAATTGCGTCCCCTGCGGGTGCGGCGCTCCACAATGCGGCCGCCGCACTTGGGGCAGGCCACGCCGGTATCCTTGAGAAGCGGCTTGGTATTCCTGCACTCGGGGAACCCCGGGCAGGCCAGGAATTTGCCAAAGCGCCCCTGCTTCACCACCATCATGCGGCCGCAGAGCTCGCAAGGCACATCGGAAACCTCCACAGGCAGCTCCACATGGCCGATGGCCTCGTCCGCCTTCTCCAAAGTCTCCTCGAATGGCCCGTAGAAGCCGCCCAGAAGGTCGTTCTTCTTCACCTGGCCCTCGGCAATGCCGTCCAGCTCGTTCTCCAAGTCTGCGGTGAACTTCACATCCACGATATCCCGGAAGTATTTCTCCAGCATATCCACCACCACGAAGCCCAGCTCCGTGGGCTGGAAATGCTTGTCAATGCGCTGCACATAGCCCCGGGCCTGGATAGTCTCGATGATAGGGGCATAGGTGCTGGGGCGACCAATCTCCTTTTCTTCCAGGGTCTTGACCAGGGAGGCATCATTGTAGCGGGGAGGCGGCTCCGTGAAGTGCTGCTGGGGCAGGGTCTTCACCAAATCCAGCACATCTTCCTCCGCCAGCTCCGGCAGGATGACGTCCTTCTCCTTCTTGGTGGCATCAGCCCCGGCGTAGACCGCCGTAAAGCCCGGGAATTTCAGGCGCGAGCCTGCAGCCCTGAGGCCGTAGCGGCTGCCCGCCTCGATGGCGATGCTCATGGTGTCGTACACCGCCGGCACCATCTGGCAGGCGATGAAGCGCTGCCAGATCAAGGTATAGAGCTTGAGCTGATCCTTGCTCAGATACTTCTCCACCGCCTCCGGGGTCAGCTCCGCCTGAGTGGGGCGGATGGCCTCATGGGCATCCTGGGCCTTCTTGCCCGCCACATAGACATTGGGCTTCTCAGGCATATAGTCCTGGCCGAAGTTGGCCTCGATGTAGCTGCGGGCCTCATCCTGTGCCACCTCGGACAGGCGGGTGGAGTCAGTGCGCATGTAGGTGATAAGGCCCACAGGCCCCTTGTGCCCCAGCTCAAGGCCCTCATAGAGCTGCTGGGCCAGCATCATGGTCTTGCGGGAGGTGAAGCCCAGCTTGCGAGCCGCATCCTGCTGCAGTGAGCTGGTGGTAAAAGGAGCCGAAGGCTTCCTGCGGCGCTCGCTCTTCTTGATGGCCTTGACCTTCAGCTGCTGCTTCTCCATGTCTGCCACCAAAGCCATGGTCTCCGCCTCGGTGTGCAGTTCCAGCTTCTCCCCGTCCACCTGGATGAGCTCTGCCTCAAACTGGGTGGACTTGGGCTTCCTGAGCTTCAGTCCCACCGTCCAGTATTCCACGGATTCAAAAGCCTGGATTTCCTTTTCCCGGTCGCAGATGAGCTTCACCGTCACGGACTGCACACGGCCTGCGGAAAGCCCTTTCCTGACCTTGCGCCACAGGAGCGGCGACAGCTTGTAGCCCACGATGCGGTCCAGCATGCGGCGGGCCTGCTGGGCATCCACCTGGTCGAGGTTGATGGAGCGTGGATGCTTCACCGCCTCCTGGATGGCAGGCTTGGTGATCTCGTTGAAGACAATGCGGCAGTCCTCCGCAGGGTCAAGCCCCAGGATGTATGAGAGGTGCCAGGCGATAGCCTCCCCCTCCCGATCGGGATCGCTTGCCAGATACACTTTGCTGGCATTCTTGGCATCCTTCTTGAGGGCCTTGATCAGGTCCCCCTTGCCCCGGATATTGATGTACTTGGGCTCGAAGTTGTTCTCCACATCAATGCCGAACTGGCTCTTGGGCAGGTCCCTGAGATGCCCCATGGAAGCCCGCACCATGTACTTCTTGCCCAGGTATTTCTCTATGGTCTTGGCCTTGGCAGGTGACTCCACCACCACCAGGGTCTTCTTCACTTTGCTGGCCGTAGCTTTCTTCTTTGGCCTTACCTTTTTCTTCTCTTCTGCTTCCGCAATTGCTGCAGCCAAACTGTCACTCCCTCTCCGCACGCCTGTAGGCGTGCAGTTCATTTTCCACCACTAACCCCTCCATCTCCATCTGCAGGAGCACGAAGGACAGGGAAGATACCTCCTCATCGGGCAGGCACTCTATGATTTCATCTATGGTCAGGGGATGCTCAAAGGAGAGCACCTGATAAACCCGCCGCTGCTCCGGGGTGAGCTTGGGTTCCTGGCGGGACTTCTTTTCCTCCGCCATAAAACCCAGCCCCTCCAGCACATCCTCCACGGAGGAGGCCATGGCGGCTCCCTCTTTCAGCAGATGGTGGCAGCCCTCGCTGGTGCTGGAGAAGATGCTGCCAGGCACGGCAAACACCTCCCGCCCCTCGCTCAGGGCCAGCTCCGCCGTGATCAAGGAGCCGGAGCGCCGGGCTGCCTCCACCACCACCGTGCCCTTGCTGAGGCCCGCGATGATGCGGTTCCGGGAAGGGAAAAAGGCAGGCAGGGGCTGGGTTCCCGGCACATATTCGGAAATCAGGGCCCCGCCCCGCTCCACTATGGTGGCAAAGAGGCGGCGGTTCTCAGGCGGGTAGATGACATCCACCCCGCAACCAAAGACCGCCACCGTCCTGCCCCCGGGCACCTGCAAGGCTCCCCGGTGGGAGGCCGTGTCAATGCCCCGGGCGCCACCGCTGACCACCGTCAGCCCTGCCTTGG
>JAGBLH010000238.1 GCA_017635515.1 Selenomonas sp. | reverse complement strand
CGGCTTTCTGTGGCGGGCTAGGCAGCAGTCAAACGAACTCACGAAAGAACGTGGCCTGTCCGTGATCCACGAGCGGACGGCTGCCCTTCGCTACACACAAGCAGAGCGGGGATTGGTAGATAAAGGCGTTCAACCGTGGAAAGATGAAATCCGGGAAGTCATAGACCACGCCAAGCAGGAGTGCCGGAACGCGGAGGACTTCAAGGCATATCTGCAACGACATGGCATAGAAATCAATGAACGGGGCAGCAGGACGGAAAGGGGCGGTAAATCATGGACTTATAAGCACCCAGACGGCGGGAAGGTCCGGGGGGCGAAGCTGGGGGAAGAATACACCCGGTCAGCCGTTACAGAGTCGCTTTCCATGGAAAAGAGCCACGAAACGGCTTTGGAACAGGTGGAGCAGCTGCAAGGTGGTAGCTCATCAACCCTTGAAAAAGCCCTTAAGATGGCTGATGAGGCAGGAGAGAAGGAGCAGGAAAAGGTTGCAGCCCTGCAAATGGAAGAAAGACCTGATGTGCCAGACGATTGGAAATGGCTTAGTGAAGCAGACAAGGACGATTTAAAGAACGACCTAGACCACATTGATGATTGGGGTTTAAGCAGGTAAATGCTATCTATTTTGAATAACGTAAACATAAATCAAAGGAGTTCCCAATGAGTTTAATGAGCAAATCAGATGCCTTGAGAGCCAAGGCACAACAGGAAGGAGCTAGCGAGCTGGACTTGATGAGGGCTGCACTGGTTGAGAGCCAGGAACGGTACAATAAGCAGGCTGCAGAAATCGCCCTCATGTTGAAATGCTACGATAAACGCCTAGAAGCCCTCGAGCTGGCCGTGAGGCAATCTAACGAACAAAAGCGGGCAAGTGTAGTATCAGCCCTAGAAAAAGCATCAGAAGCCCTCCTAGAGCCCCTGACGGCCAAAATTAACGCTTATGTGGGTGAGGTAGACAAGGCAACGGCTAAATTTCAAGCAGCCAAGGAAGAAGATGCGGAAAATAACAGGTGGGAAAATATCAAGTGGGGAACAATTCTTTTCCTTGGTGTGGCGACCGCTTTTGCCCTTGGGGGATATATTGCCAATGTCGCATGGTCGGCTTGGTACGATGTCCCAGAGAAGCTGGACGCCTTGAATAATGGTATTTATCAACTTCTACGTTATAATGGTCTTGCGAATTAACAAAATAACCTCAAAAGGGGGCTGTTGCACGTAATGTGACGTGCAGCAGTCTTTTTTCATGTACAAAAAGATAATCCCGAGGCATTCAAGCCCCGGGATTGTTTTTTTGCATGCGAAAAGGAGCTGCTGCACGTTGATTACGTGCAACAGCCCCCGGAGGACTTTTCCAGGCCGATGTGAACGGCCTCATGTTCATATTGAAACTCTCCCGCACTGATGTCATTGCCTGGGAGGCCTTCCGCACGGGGAAGATGGAGCTGGCCCTTTATGAGGAGGACGGGGTGCTGTTCTTCCTGTACCAGATAGACGGCATCTTCAAGGAAGGCTGGGGAGATGCCCCCCTGGGTCTGGCCCTGCTGAAGCCGGAGGAATGGCCCACAGAAGAGATCCTGCAGGACAAGACCCTGCATCTCTATCTGGTGGACAGCAACCTGCAGGTACTGCTATCACTGCGTCAGGTACAGCTGAATGAGCAGTTCCACAGCATAATCAAAGATTATATAGGAAAGCAGAAAGAAAACCACATTTCCCCAAAAGAATACACAGAAAAAGTCCACCGCATGGCAGCACCTGAGCTCTGCTGCCATGCGGGAAAAAGCAGCGGCAGTCCAGAAGATCGAGATGACCCTGGGCCACTGATTCCAGCCTCCCCTTGCCGGGGAGGCTATATTTTTCACATCTTTTTCATTTGACAAAAGGAAACCATCACCCTCATGCAGAATAATGACATCGTATAATTATCGTTATGCTCAAAAGAGCTGGATTGCGGTACTCATAAGGAAAGAGGTGTCTCCCCATGAAGAAGATGTTCAAGGCAGCTGCCGCAGCCTGCGGTGTGCTGGCCCTTTTGACCCTGCCGGGGTGCGGCTCCCATGGTGGCGCGGGGCAGAAGGTTTACTTTGCCGCCCACGCCGATGCCACAGGCTTTACGGGGCTCTTGTACGAAGGAGTGAAGTCCCGCATGCAGGGAGCAGAGGTGGAATTCCTCAATGCCAACAATGACCCCAACCTGCAGATTGACCAGCTGAAGGCAGCCATTGAAGAAAAGCCCGCTGCCATCGTGCTGCTGGCAGTGGACGGCAATGCCCTGATTCCCGCCGTGGAAAAAGCCAATGAGGCGGGCATCCCTGTCATCGCCACCAACCGCGACCTGAACGGCGGTACCTTTGCCAACGTAGCTTCCGATGAAGCCCAGGCCGGCAGGCTCCAGGGCGAGTATATGGCCAAGCACCTGCCTCAGGGCGCGAAGGTTGTCTATCTGATGGGCGAAAGCCGCCAGAGCGGCGCCATAGCCCGTTGGGAAGGGTTCAAGGCAGCCTGCCTGGACAAGCGCCCGGACATCCAGCTGCTGGCCAAGGCCGATGCCAACTGGAGCGAGGCCGAAGGGCTGAAGGACATGACCCTCTGGCTGCAGGTCTATCCCCAGATAGATGCTGTCGTGTGCGGCAATGACAACATGGCCCTAGGCGCCCTGCACGCCCTGAAGGCTGCCGGCAAGTCCGGCGTCCTCATCTCCGGCGTCGATGCCGTGGACGATGCCCTCAAGGCAGTTGCCGCCGGCGATATGAGCCAGACTGTCAAGCAGGACGCAGACAAGACCGCCGAAGCCATCGCAGGCCTCCTGCAGAAGTCCCTGAGTGGCACCGCCCCCACCGATGACGTGAAGGTGCCCTTTACGGAAATCACCAGGGATAACATTTCCCAGTTCAGATAAGGAGGGTCATCATGAATCATTTAAGCGTCAGGATAAAGATTCTCCTGCTGGCCGCCATCATGCTTTTCATCACCTGCATCGTAGCTGCCGTAGGCATCTTTGCTACCTCCCAGGCCAAGCAGTCCATTGATGACATGTACAACTACAACCTCATGACCACCCAGTATCTCAATGATGCCAATACCCAGCTGCAGACCATCATCTCCCATGTCTCCTATGTGCAGCAGCAGAACTTCACCGTGGAAAACCGCAAGATCATCCTGAAGGATATCTCCGACAAGCTGAAGATCATTGAAGATGATGTGCATAAGGTCAAGGAAATCGACCGCAGCCAGCGGGCCCAGGAAACCATCGCAGCCCTGGAAGGGAACCTCTCCGACTTCCAATCCAAGGTCAAGGCTGCCGAAGCCCTTGGCATGAGCCAGGAAGACCGGGGCAAGCTCTTGGATGAGCTCTCGGGCGTCAGCGCCATCAGCTCCAATCTGGCAGTGCTGACCCCCGACAACGTGTTGCAGGGCAAGCTGCTCTTCGAGGACAATACTGCCACCTACGACCGCACCATCAAGATTTTCGCAGGCATCATCCTGCTGGGCCTTATCGTGGGCATCGCTGCCGCCACCTACATCGCCCAGAACATCGCCGGACCTCTGGGAACCTCCGTCCAACAGCTCAATGCCGTAGCTGACGGCGACCTCACCCAGGAAATCCCCCCGGAGCTCAGCCAGCGCCAGGACGAAGTGGGCAGCATGGTACAGGCTTTGGAAAAAATGCAGGCCTCCCTCAGGAATGTGCTGCGGGAAGTGCGGGGCGAGGCAGACAAGAGCGCCGATATGGTGCAGGAAGTCCAGCACCTGGTAGGCGACCTCAACGAAAGCACCCAGGATATGTCCGCCGTCACGGAGGAAATGTCCGCCGGCATGGAAGAAACTGCCGCCTCCACCATGAATCTCCAAACCCTCAGCGACAGGGTAGTGAAAAAAATCCATGAGAATGCAAAAGGGGCCGAAGAAAGCGAAAGCTACACAGGACAAGTGGCAGAGCGGGCTGGCCGCCTCCAGTCCACCATGGCCCAGTCCTACAAAGAAGCGGAGGGGGTCTACAATACCACCAAAACCGCCGTGGAAGAAGCCATCGAATCCGCCAAGGTGGTGGAACAGATCAACAGCCTCACAGGAGAAATCACCCAGATTGCCGAGCAGACCAACCTGCTGGCCCTGAACGCCGCCATCGAGGCCGCCCGGGCCGGCGAGCATGGCCGTGGCTTTGCCGTAGTGGCAGACGAGGTGAGGAAACTGGCCGAGCAGTCCCACGACACAGCCGAAAACATCCAGAGCCTCACCAACAAGGTCATCGGCTCCGTGCAGGACCTTTCCAGCGGCGCTTTCAGCCTGCTGAAGTTCATGGAAGAGAAAGTCAGCAAAGACTACGAACTCATCAACGAGACAGCCGCCCAATATCGTGAAGATGCCGACTACCTCAGGGGCTTCGCCCAGAAGAGCAACACTACCTCCAGTGAACTGGCCGAGTCCATAGAGACCATGAACAACGCCCTGGAGGAAATCTCCAAGGCCACCCACGAGGAAGCCGTAGGCAACACCAGCGTGGCAGAAAAAATCGCCCTGGTGGCAGATAAGGCCAACGACATCCTGCAGAAGATCAACATCTCCCAGCAGGGCGCCGAAAACCTCAAGCAGCAGGTGGCAAAGTTCAAGGTCTGAAAATCCCCCATATAACGAGTGCAAGATGTCCCCCACTTCTATAAGTGGAGGCGGTAACTTACTAACAGGCGGCGAGTTAATATCTCCCGCCTCGTTAAAAGGCCAAGAGGAAGTTTTTCCTTCGGCAAAACTGGAACAATGTCCTTATAAAAAACTGCCCTCAGCGCGAGGGCAGTTTTCATTTTATTTGAGCAGGAAAAACAGCAGGGGGAACACCACTACCAGATACAAAAACGTGGTGAGAATAAAGGAGCACACCGCCAGATCCGTCCTCAGCTGATATAGCTTCGAGGCCAGCACCGCATTGATGGCAGTAGGCGTAGTGGCGAGAATGACGAAGGTATTCAGCAGCACTGGATCCTGGAACACCAGCCGGCTGGAGAAAAAGACAAAGGCCGGCACTAGGAAAAACCTGATGGCGCAGAGGTCAAGGGTGTATTTGAGGTAATGCTTCGCCCGTCCGAAGTCCATGAGGAAACCCACTGGCAGCATGGCTGTCCAGGCACCGATATGCACCAGGCTCTGGAAGAAGGGAGCCAGCTCTGCCGGACGCTCCACCCCCAGCCCCTGCAGGGACAGGCCCAGCACCATGCCCAAGAGGGACAGCTGGTTCCAGGAAAAGAACATCTTCGTGAAGCTGTGCAGACGGCTCCCCTGACGGATGGGCAGCCGATTTTGTTTCAAATAGAAATACTGGGCCATGGGAAAGACCAGGAGCACCAGCATGATATTCTGGCAGGTGCCGATAAGCTGGGCATAGGCAAAGCCCGTCTCATTGTAGAGAATGAAGGCGCAGACGTCCCCATCATTACGGCCACGAAACAATACATTACTCTCTCCCGATTGTTTTCCATCGATTAGCCCGCTCCTTTAAGCTGAAACCTTGTTATCTTCTTCGGGTTCTGTCGGCTTTTCTTCAACTTCCCTAATCCATTTCCCGTTTACAAAATTGAATTTACACTGTAAATCACGGATAGAATCCCACTTTCCCTTTGCTATCATAAAGGGATTCACTTCATACACGCCCCTGTATTTAGTGCGGAAAAGTAGACCATTTTCAACGCTGGTCGAAATATACCTCGAAATTTGGGCGATTTTTACACCACAATCTTCTTGCAGAATGTCCTTTACACGTTTATTTATGGTTACACACATCGGCCTACCATCATTTGACCACTCTAAGAACTTGGAAAGAGACAAGACAAATGATGTTGGTACATCATGAATCTGATTGAACGCAAGCATGGTTTCATAGTACACCTTGATAAAATCCGGCTCCTTGCTTACTTTCTTTACTGCCTCCGTAGACTGGGAGAGTATTTCTCCTGTCGATGGGTCAACCTCCGTCTTTACTTTCTCATAGACGGTTACTGTTTTCAGATTCCGATTTTTTAGGCTTACAAATTCATCTCTACTAAGTTGTTCCATTGTTTTTCCCTCCTAATATCCCCTACATTATATCAATAATATCATTTTATGATATTAAAGACAAGTTAAAAATTTCACCTTAATATCATTTTATGATATTAAGGCTATCAAATATGATATTAAGGCTATCAAATATGATATTAAGGCTATCAAATATGATATTAAAAATGCCCCTCACCCCTTATGGGACAAAGAAACTGTATTCTTTTCTTTTCTAGTGATAACTTTGAGCAACGAAAAGATACTGTTGGGGGGACGGTATGCCCCCCCCAAACCCCCTCCCCAAAGTGGCGGAGCGGAGGGTGAACCTTTCCGCTTCGCTCCAAGAACCCCCCTCCTACAGCCCCACCACTTCCAAGCATACAAAAACGGGGAGCTGCAAAAAGCAACTCCCCTCCCTCTACGGTTGGTCAGACCCGAGGTAACCTGATGAAGCTGTGCTTATAAATTCATCAGCACATGAGAAATGATATTTGCGACAACACCCGCCATAACGGCCAAGATGAAGTCACGGTAGAAGTGGTTATGTGACATGCTGGGACACCCCCTCTCCGCTGAGTGGTGCACAGCCAATGTACAGTATAGCGATTTTTGACAATATATGCTACAATGACCATAGAAGTGGTTTATGTGCTTGCAGCGTTGATGGTTGGTCACCTCAACGCACGGTCCGCACTTAAACGGAAAGCCCCTAGGTTAGAGCCTGGGGGCTTTTGCTTTTATCTTTATTTTAGAAAAGGCCTCATCTTAGCAAACATTTAATTCTTCTCCATTAAAATACGTTCCTTGAATATTACGTTGGTAGTGTCAAGGATTGCCGAAGGCAACCACCGAAGGTGGCTTGTCCTTGACACGTTACGACACCAACAAGCTCTTGCCCAGGAGGGAAAAGACAAGGGCTTTTTCCTCCTGCCTAGCGGCGAGCGTTAAATGGGTTTCCAAAGGGCAACGCCCTTTGGTGGGGTGCAGGGGCGAAGCCCTTGCAGGGGTTAAGGGGGAACCCCTCACAAGGCGGGATTGTCTAGCAATCCCAATACTTGCCTTTTCGATTTCGACATGATACAATTATGGCGGAACCGAAAAGTTCTTCGTTGCCTGTGTCTAGCAAATGAAT
>JAGBLH010000237.1 GCA_017635515.1 Selenomonas sp. | reverse complement strand
GTAAAAGCTTGCTCTTTTAGTTTACTCTCTGAAGGCAATCATGTCGAGTGGTTTTTAGGCTGCTAGGGAGCAAGGTGCGGCAGAGCGGTTGCCCTCCCGTATTCGCGGTGTGCATATATCGAGGAAGGAATAGGTGAATAATATGGGATTCTTGCAGGATGTTAAGGGAAAGCTGATTGTATCGTGTCAGGCCCTGCCTGATGAGCCCTTGCATAGTCCCTTTATTATGGGGCGCATGGCAAAGGCGGCCCAGGAAGGTGGGGCTGTGGCCATCAGAGCCCAGAGCAGCATTGACATCAATGAAATCAAGAAGGCTACGGGCCTGCCTCTCATAGGCCTGGTAAAGCGCAATTACGATGATTCTCCTATTTATATCACGCCCACTATGGCTGAAGTAGAAGAACTGCTCACTACCGATTGTGAAATGGTAGCCCTGGATATGACCGACAGGAAAAGGCCGGGGAGTGAGAAGGTTGAAACACTGGTGGAGCGCATTCATGAGGCGGGGAGGCTTGTTTTGGCAGATATTTCCACTTATGAAGAAGGCATAGAGGCAGCCAGAGTTGGTGCTGATGCCATATCTACAACCCTTTCAGGCTATACGCCATATTCGCCTCAGCTGACAGGCCCTGACGTGGAACTGGTCAAGAAGTTATCTCAGGAATTAGATTTGCCAGTTTTTGCTGAGGGGCGTATAAATGTGCCTGAGGATATCAAGAAGGTGATGGAAGTGGGAGCCTATGCTCCTATCGTTGGTTCGGCAATCACCAGGCCGCAGCTTATCACGGCTAAATTTGCCCAAGCTCTATCAGGAAATTCGTGATTTGGGCGTGTTGATCAAATGAACCTGGCCAGGACTTGCGAGGATAAGCCTGTTACCAGCTGTGAATGGCACAAGTTAACATTATTGTCTGGTTTATAGGGGAAATTTGTTGCCTGATGGATAAAATCATGGTAATATGTTTATTGTGAAGAGGCAAATATTCAAAAATAAGCCCCAATTACTACGATATTGCTGGATGGTTCGGTAACTATTATGTTTTTTGATAAACAGGTGGAGGCGGTTTATTTTGCTCAAAGTTTTAGTGAATGGTGCCTGTGGGCGCATGGGCCAGATGGTGGTCAAGACTGTTCTGGCTGATAAGGAAATGGAATTGGTAGGAGCTGTGGATATCAAGGCCCATCAGGATGTGGGGGAAGTGGTCGGCGCTGGCAAGTGTGGCGTGGCGGTGAGCACTGACCTTGAGGCGGGATTGAAGGAATCCAGAGCTGAGGTGATGATTGACTTCACCCGTCCTGATGTGGTGTTCGGCAATGTCATGACGGCGCTGAAGAATCATGTGTCCCCGGTGGTGGGCACTACGGGACTTAGCAAGGCCCAGCAGGAAGAAATCAGGCAGACGGCGGAGAGGGAGGATACTCCTGCTTTCATCGCCCCGAACTTTGCCATCGGAGCAGTGCTGCTCATGGTGCTCTCTGCCCAGGCAGCCAAGTATATGCCAGAGGTAGAAATCATCGAGCTGCACCATGACAAGAAGCTGGATGCTCCTTCCGGCACGGCTGTGCAGACGGCCAACATGATTGCCGAGGTGAGGAAGGCTCATGTGCAGGGCAATCCTGACGAGAAGGAGAAAGAAGGCTACGAAGGAGCCAGGGGCGCAGACCAGGAGGGCATGCATATCCATAGCGTGCGCCTGCCAGGCTATATTGCCAGCCAGGAGGTCATCTTCGGCGGCCTGGGGCAGACTTTGACTCTGCGCCATGACACCACCAGCCGTGAGTCCTTCATGCCCGGGGTGGCACTAGCGGCCAAGAAGGTCAGGAGCCTCAAGGGGCTTACTATCGGCCTTGACAAATTGCTTTAAGCAGGGAATTTTCTACCATAACTAATAGGAGAGGATTACATGAAGAAATACAATGTGGCAATCTTAGGCGCAACCGGTGCTGTGGGCAAGGAGTTTTTGAACCTCATCGAGGAGCGTGACTTTCCTTTTGCAGACCTCAAGATGCTGGCTTCCAAGCGTTCTGCCGGCAAGGTAATCAACTTCATGGGCAAGGATTACACCGTGGAAGAAGCCACGGCTGATTCCTTCAAGGATGTGGACATTGCCCTTTTTGCAGGCGGCGCTGCCAGCCAGGAATTTGCTCCTGCTGCCGTGAAGGCTGGGGCTGTGGTCATTGACAACTCCAGCGCTTTCCGCATGGACCCTGAGGTGCCGCTGGTGGTGCCCGAGGTGAACCCTGAGGATATCGGCAAGCACAAGGGCATTATCGCCAACCCCAACTGCACCACGGCAATCCTCTTGATGGCGCTGAAGCCGCTCCATGATATCGGCCATGTGAAGCGCCTGATCATCTCCACTTATCAGGCAGCCTCCGGTGCTGGCAAGGAAGGCATGGAGGAACTGGAGATTGAATCCCAGCAGCTGGCCAGGGGCGAGGCTACGGAGCCCAAGATCTTCCCCGTGGGCAAGCTGCCCAAGCACTATCAGCTGGCTTTCAACGCCATTCCGCAGGTGGACGTGTTCCTGGAGAACGGCTACACCAAGGAAGAGATGAAGATGGTCAACGAGACCCGCAAGATTCTCCATGAGCCTCAGATGCCTGTGACGGCTACCACAGTCCGCATTCCCGTCTATCGCAGTCATGCTGAGTCCATCACGGTGGAGTTTGACAAGAAGGTCACCCTGGAAGCAGCCAGGGAGGCCATCGACAAGTTCCCCGGGGTCATCCTGCGTGACAATACGGCAGAGCAGGTCTATCCCATGCCGCTGGAGACTTCTGGCAAGAACGATGTGGAAGTGGGCCGCCTGCGCTATGATGAATCCGTTGAAAACGGCCTGAATTTCTGGGTCTGTGGCGACCAGATCCGCAAGGGGGCTGCCTTGAACGCCCTGCAGATAGCTGAATACATGATCGAGCATGATATGGTGAAATAAGCTGTGCCTTTGAGCATGGGCTGGTTTTGCAGCCTGGGGCCGTCTCCTTGGGAGGCGGCTCTTTTCTTTTGCTTATTTTCGCGGTTGCGATGTAACCGCCTATAAGATAAAATAGGTGCATAGTTTTTTTCGGAAAGGAAGGCACCGGCATGCAGAAGTATAGGATTGTGCCCAAGCAGGAAAATATGTTCTGGGAGCTGGTTCAGGGAATGAGGCTTGAGCCTGAGCAGAGGGAGCTTTTCAAGCACAGTTCCATACAGCATGTCGAGGTGTCGGGGGGCGGCTGGGAGATAGCCCTTATCTCCCAGAGCCTGATACCTGAGGACCTGCTGCAGGAGGCTTCCCGGCATATTGCGGGGAAGTGCCAGCTGCAGGAGGTCGTTTTCTATCAGGACGTGGTGAATCTGGAAGATGAGCTGAACAAGGTCTGGGGCAAGCTCATCAATATGTCCGCCGATGGCAATGCCACGGTGTTCCAGCTGCTGAAGCGCTCCAAGCACAGCGTGGACGGCAGCAAAGTGGTGCTGGACGTGCCCGGGGAACTGGCGGGGGAAATCATGCGGGCCCATGCAGTGTCCCAGATGATGGGCAAGGCCATCAAGAAGCTGCTGGGCTTTTCCTGCCATGTCATCTTCAATGCCAGCGATGAGGTGCTGCCGGATATTGAGGTGGACTGCGCTTTCAACACGCCTGATTATGTGCAGGCGGTGAGAAATGAGCGGCAGGAGGTGCATGAAGCTGCTCCTGCTTACAGCCAGCCTGCCAAGGCGTCTGCAGCTAGCGCACCTCAGGAAAAGCAGGAGAAGAAAGAGGTTGCTGCAAGGCCTGCGCCCCGGGCAGACAGGCAGAAGCCCGTGGTTATCCAGGGGACAGGCAAGCTCATCTTTGGCCGCGGGGTTATGGGCGAAGCTGTCACCATTGCAGAGATGGAGGGGGAGACCAAGAACGTCATTCTTGAGGGCACCCTGCTGTCTATCAAAGCTATGGAGTTCAAGACCGGCACCAAGATGCTGACCTTCGCCCTGGCCGATAACACCAATGGCATTGCCTGCAAGAAATTCTTCAAGCCCAAGAAGGGCAATAGCGAGGAGGAGGATTTCGAGCAGATTGTGGCTTCCCTGAAGGAAGGCATGGAGGTGCGCGTGCGGGGCTCTGTCCGCTTTGACACCTTTATGAACGAATACGCCCTCTTTGTGGACAGCCTGGCCAATAAGGACAAGGCCAAGCGTGAAGACCATGCCGAGGTGAAGCGGGTGGAGCTGCATGCCCACACCACCATGAGTAGCATGGATGCGGTGGTGTCCGTGAAAGACCTCATCAAGACCGCTGCCTCCTGGGGCTGGCCCGCCATTGCCGTCACCGACCACGGCGTGGTGCAGGCCTTCCCGGATGCTGCTAAGACCGTGAAGGAAAACAAGCTGGACATCAAGGTCATCTATGGCATGGAAGGTTATCTGGTAGGGAATGACTTCGAGCAGAAGCGTGCCAACCACATTATCCTGCTGGCCAAGAATCCCAATGGCCTGCGCAATCTCTATCAGCTGGTGTCCCTGTCCCATCTCAAATACTTCCACCGCCAGCCCAGGCTGCCCAAGGCCATTATCCAGGAGTACCGCGAGGGGCTGCTCATAGGTTCTGCCTGCGAGGCAGGGGAGCTGATCCGGGCCATCGTGGCGGGCAACAATGATGATGAGCTCATGGAAATCGTGGAGTTCTACGATTATCTGGAAATCCAGCCCATCCACAACAACGACTTCCTGAAGCGCAAGGATGAATTTGCCAATGTGAACACCGATGACGATTTGCGGAAAATCAACCTCAAGGTGGCAGAGCTGGCGAAGCGGGCAGGGAAGCTGCTGGTGGCCACCTGCGACGTGCATTTCCTCAATCCCGAGGATTCCCTCTACCGCGCCATTCTCATGAAGGGCAAGGGCTTTGACGATGCGGAGATGCAGCCGCCCCTGTACCTGCGCACCACGGAGGAAATGCTGGCGGAGTTCTCTTATCTGGGGGAGGACGAAGCCTATGCGGCGGTGGTGGAAAATCCCCGCAAGATCAGCGAGCTGATAGAGAAATTCAAGCCTATCCCAGACGATCTCTATTCGCCCATGATTCCCGGAGCGGACGAAGAGATTCGCTCCATGTCCTACAACAAGGCCAAATATATGTATGGGGAGAACCTGCCGGAAATCGTGGAGGCCCGCCTCCAGCAGGAACTCAAGCCCATTATCGGCCACGGCTTCTCCGTGCTGTACCTCATCGCCCAGCGCTTGGTCAAGAAGTCCAATGATGACGGCTACTTGGTGGGCTCCCGTGGCTCCGTCGGCTCTTCCTTCATCGCCACCATGACGGGCATTACGGAGGTCAATCCGCTGCCACCGCATTACCGCTGCCCGCACTGCCAGTACAGCCATTTCATCAATGACGGCTCAGTGGGGTGTGGCTACGACTTGCCGGATAAGGAATGCCCGGTATGCGGTACGAGGCTCTTGAAGGATGGCCATGATATTCCCTTTGCGGTGTTCCTGGGCTTTGACGGGGACAAGGTGCCTGATATAGATTTGAATTTCTCAGGCGTTTATCAGCCCGTGGCCCACAAGTATACGGAAATCCTCTTCGGCAAGGACAATGTCTACAAGGCAGGCTCCATCCAGACGGTGGCGGACAAGACCGCCTTCGGCTATGTGAAGAAGTTCTTCGAGGAAAAGGGGGAGCGGAAGCATATTGCTTATATCGACCGCCTGGCCAAGGGCTGCATGGGGGTCAAGAGCACCACGGGCCAGCACCCGGCGGGCATCATGGTTGTGCCTCGCAATATGGACGTGCATTTCTTCACGCCCATCCAGCACCCTGCCAACGATATGAACTGCGGCATCATCACCACCCACTTTGACTATCATTCCATCAGCAGCCGTCTGGTCAAGCTGGATATCCTGGGACACGATGATCCCACGGTGATAAAGATGCTGGAGGATCTCACTAACCGCGACCCCAAGACCATTCCCTTCGATGACCCCGCCACCATGTCCCTGTTCAACTGCACGGATGCTTTGGGGCTCACGCCAGAGGAGCTGGGGGCCACCTCCGGCACCTTCGGCATTCCCGAGTTCCGCACGCCCTTCACCCGGCAGATGATTGACGATACCCACCCGGACTGCTTCTCTGACCTGGTGCGTATTTCCGGCTTCTCCCATGGCACGGATGTGTGGCTGGGCAATGCCCAGGACCTGATCCGCAGTGGCCAGTGTACCTTGAAGAACGCCATCTCGGCTCGCGATGATATCATGATGTATTTGATCCATAACGGCATAGAGCCGCTCCTGTCCTTCAAGACCATGGAGAAGGTGCGCAAGGGCAAGGGCATCGCTGAAGATGTGGTGGAGAAGCTCAGGGCAGGGGGCATACCCGAGTGGTACATCGAGTCCTGCCAGAAGATCAAGTATCTCTTCCCCAGGGCCCATGCTACGGCTTATGTCATGATGGCCTACCGCATAGCCTTCTGCAAGGTGCATTATCCGCTGGCCTACTATGCGGCTTATTTCTCCATTCGTGCGGACGAGTTTGATGCCAATGTGATCTCAAGAGGCAAGGACTTTGTGAAGCAGAAGATTGATGAGCTGGAGAACGTCGCCAAGGAGCAGAAGCTGGATGCCAAGCAGAACGCCACCCTGATTGTGCTGCAGCTGGCCTGGGAGCTTTACCTGCGAGGGTTTGATTGCCAGTTGGTGGATATCTACCGCAGCGATGCGGAGAAGTTCATCATCGAGGGTGATTCTCTGCTGCCGCCCTTGGCTTCGTTGGCAGGCATGGGCAGCAAGGCCGCCCAGGGCATTGTGGAGGCAAGAAAGAAAGGCGTCTTTACTTCCATAGAAAATCTGCGCCGCCGCTCCGGCATTTCCAAGACCAATATCGAAATCCTGCGTGAGCATGGTTGCCTGGCGGGCATGAGCGAAAGCGACCAGGTTTCCCTGTTTGGCTGAGAATTGCATACTAAGAAGGCTTGCTTCCTGAAAAAGGAGGCAAGCCTTTTGATTAGCGGCATTCAGGTTTCAGATGGAAAGCTTTTCGTCCAGCAACTGGTAATCAGTCAGGTCGGTGATCAGAGGGGTGACGGAAATGAAGCCTTGTTCCGTGGCATAGATGTCCGTGGCTTCGCTTTTGTCAATGTCGTAGATCTCTCCTGCCACGGAATAGAAGATGCGCCCTTCGCGTTCCTCGCGGATGAAGGCGTTCAGATAATCCCTCCGTCCCTGACGGCTGAAGAGGAATTCCGGCTCCCGCCCCTGGAAGGATTTGGGGAAGTTGATATTGTAGAGTAAGGGGGGAGTGGCTTCTGACATGGTCTTTTCCAGATAGGACTTGAAGATGGCAGCGGCTTCGTCAGCTGTTATCTCGCTGTGGGCATCGAGGGAGATGGCAAAGGAGGGGATATCGTGGAGGAAGCCCTCCCGGGCAGCACCTACGGTGCCTGAGTAGAGGATGTCGGTGGCAAGGTTGGCCCCGTAGTTGATGCCGGACAGGACGGCATCTATCTGTTTATCCTTGCCAAGTTCCTCCAGGTAGAGCTTCACCCCGTCTACGGGAGTACCTGATACGCCCCAAGCCTCTATGCCATAGAGCTCATGCAGCCGCTGGTTTTTCACCAGCTCCATGCTGTCCCCGATGGTCAGGGCATGGGACATGCCGCTCTGCTGGTACAGAGGGGCGGAGACGATTACTTCATGATCTTTATGCAGGGCCTTGGCCAAGGCTTCCAGTCCCTTAGCCTCAACCCCGTCATCATTGCCTATGAGAATGCGCAAAAGGATAACCTCCTTGAAGATTTCATATTGGGATACTACTATACTAACATACCAACAATAATATGTGAATTAGTTATTGACATGAAAAACGCCATAAGGTAGACTTGTATTATTGTTCGCAAACGAGAGGGATTCAACCCGCTATTTATATTTATAGGAGGCATATTTACAAGAATGAGCACGAATGAAAAACTCAGGAACATTGCCATCATCGCCCACGTTGACCACGGCAAGACTACCCTGGTCGATGCCATGCTGAAGCAGAGCCATGTTTTCCGCTCCAACGAGAAGGTGGAGGAGCGTGTCATGGACTCCGGCGATATCGAGCGTGAGCGCGGCATCACCATCCTGTCCAAGAACACGGCTGTCATGTACAACGACATCAAGATCAACATCGTTGATACCCCGGGCCATGCCGATTTCGGCGGCGAGGTGGAGCGTGTCCTGAACATGGTGGACGGCGTGCTCCTGCTGGTAGATGCTTTCGAGGGTCCCATGCCTCAGACCAAGTATGTGCTCCGCAAAGCGCTGGAGCAGGGCCTGAAGCCCATCGTGGTCATCAACAAGATCGACAAGCCCAACCAGCGCGTGGACGATGTCTATGACGAAGTGCTGGAGCTCTTCATGGAACTGGATGCAGACGATGAGCAGCTGGATTTCCCTGTCATCTACGCTACTGCCCGTGACGGTATCGCCAAGTACAACATGGATGATGACAATGATAATCTTGAGCCGCTGATGGAAACTATCATCAAAGAGATTCCCTGCCCCCAGGGCAATGCTGATGCGCCCCTGCAGATGATGATCACCACCCTTGAGGCTGATGCCTTCGTGGGCCGCGTGGCTATCGGCCGCATCATCCGCGGTAAGGCTCGTGTGAACCAGAATGTGGTCATCACCAACGGCGATCAGGAGTACAAGGCCAAGATTGGCAAGGTGTTCACCTATCAGGGTCTCCAGCGCGTGGAGACAGAGGAAGCTGGCATGGGTGAGATCGTGGCCCTCACCGGCTTGGGCGATGTGAGCATCGGTTACACCGTGGCTGATGCCGAGAACCCTGAGGCTCTGCCTACCATCAACATTGATGAGCCGACCCTCTCCATGACCTTTGGCGTCAACACCAGCCCCTTTGCAGGTCGTGAGGGACAGTTTGTCACCTCCCGCCATCTGCGTGACCGCCTCTTCAAGGAAGTGGAGACCAACGTGGCCATGCGCGTGGAGGAGACTGACTCTGCCGATGTGTTCAAGGTTTCCGGCCGTGGCGAGCTTCATCTTTCCATCCTCATCGAGCAGATGCGCCGTGAGGGCTATGAGCTGCAGGTGGGCAAGCCGGAGGTTGTGTACAAGACCATCAACGGCCAGCTCTGCGAGCCTATCGAGAACCTCACCGTTGAGGTTCCTCAGGAGTATATGGGCACCGTCATGGAGGCCCTGGGCACCCGCAAGGCTGAGCTCTCCAACATGAGCGAGACGGCAGGCTATATGCGCCTTGAGTTCACCATCCCTGCCCGTGGCCTGATTGGTTTCCGCTCCGAGCTGCTCACCAGCACCAAGGGCAACGGCATCATGAACCATGTGTTCCATGGCTATGCGCCTTACAAGGGCGATATTCCGGGCCGTACCCGTGGCTCCCTGGTGGCCTTCGAGCAGGGGGAGACTACCGGCTATGGTATCTTCACCCTGCAGGATCGCGGTACCATGTTCATCTCCCCGGGCGAGAATGTCTACGAGGGCATGATTGTAGGCGAGAACTCCCGCGAGATAGATATCGACATCAACCCCTGCAAGAAGAAGAACGTTTCCAACATGCGTACTTCCTCCTCTGATGAGGCCATCCGTCTGGTGCCGCCCCGTATCCTCTCCTTGGAGCAGGCTCTGGAGTACATCAACAAGGACGAACTGGTGGAGGTCACCCCTGAGCATGTGCGTCTGCGCAAGGCCATCCTTGACCGCACCATCCGTGGCCGTGCTGCCAAGAATGCCCGCAAGTAAGCGTTAGAAACGTAAATCTGAAAAAATCCTGATGAAAAGTAATTTTCAGCAGGATTTTTTTTGCTTTTTGCGAATAACTGTGGTATCATGTAGGAAGATTTGTAGGTGAATTTGAAATCAGAGTTAGAGAATCTGTGGGAATCATACATGAACGCTATGACAGAAGAAACGCTGGAAGGACGAGATGGCAATGAGTGCAATGGCTAGCATCAAAGAAAAATTCGACGGACTGGTGAACATCCTGATGCCCCCTGAGGAGGCTTACATCGAGGAAGATGTGCAGGAGGAAGTACAGGAAAAGGTTGAGGAGAAGGTTCAGAAGCCTGCGCAGCAGCCCGTGCAGCAGACTGTCCGCAAGGTGGTCAACGGTGCGCCTGCCTACAGCGAGGAAAGTGTAGCCAGGATGAGCCGCTATGAGAAGGCTGCTGCCCGCAGTCATGAGGAGCGTCCCAAGTTCACTGTGCACACCACCAAGAAGCAGAGTCTCAATGTGCGCATTTACGCACCTACCAATTTTGACCAGGTCACTGCCATTGCAGATGACTTGAAGGCAGGGAAGGCCGTCGTAGTGAACTATGAGCGCATCGAGGCAGATGAGCAGCGCCGTATCTGCGATTTCATCAATGGCGTCTGCTATGTGCTGGATGGCTGTGCTAAGCGCATTTCGGCCCAGATCGTGCTGTACGTCCCTGAGGGCGTGGATGTGGACGAGGCTATGTCCATAGCACTTCCCTACTGATTCTTATATTGGGTTTTGAGCAGGCGGTCTCATGCAGGCTGCCTGCTTTGTGTTGTCTTTTGGGGGAGCAGTTTCGCAATATGCGCAGCAAAAAGGAGCTGAGAACGAATGCTTTTGCCTTCGTCACAGCTCCTTTATTGTGGCTATTTAAGCAGCCTTGGCCTGTTCGGCCCCTTCCACATGGAACTCCACACCTCTGGTAAGCACAGGCTCGTTACGGGGAGCCTTGAGGCGGAAGTAGTAAGTGTAGTCATCCTCTGGCAGGAACGCATCCTCCAGATAGGGGTCCTCCTTCAGGGGGAAGGATTCTCCCTTCACTTCCTGCCCCTCCACATCGTAGAAAAGCGGGGTCACGGTATCACCCTTTTTGAGGTACCTTATCGTCCTGTCAAGCTGCCCATTCTTCAGTATGCGGCGAGCATCCAGGATTTCGAACTGCTGCTTTTCCACATCAAAGGCAGAGGTCAGATAATATCTTTTGCCATTGAGCAGGATGGTGGAGCTGAAGAGGTAGTAGTCAGGGTGGGCCTCATCCATATACATGGGCAGGACATGGCCGCAGAGATGGGGCCACTCGCCCTGGAAGTCATCACGGAAGATGCCCTGCGCCCAGTCCTTGGTGAGTTTGTCATCTGTGCCCAGTACCACTTCCTTGCCGCCCTTGTTGAAGGTCAGCAGGCATTCTACCTCGCTGATGGCGTTGGCATCAGCGGGGGCGAGCTTCAGCACGGCAGTGTCGCCCTCCAGCACTACTTCTTTGTTCTCCAATTTGCTAAGATCAAAAACATAGAGCGCATTGCCCGCTGCATCGGGGGTGAGCATGTGGCTGTAAAGCCTGGAGAAGGTCGGGCTCACCTTGGGCAGGTTGCAGTATGTCGCCAGGGCATTGTCATCCCCGTCCAGGCTGTAGTAGCAGGACAGGCCATTGCCATAGCGGCGGTACTTGCCAGCCACCCGATAGAGGACTGTATCAGAGAGGGCCTTCTGCAGCTCATCACTTTCAGGCATGTCCATTTCTGCTGCCAGAGCACCCAGATCCACCATATTGAAGGAATACGCACTGTCCTCCTCTATGTCGCCATACCTTTCCACGGTATTGCCGGCTCGGTCAAAGCCTGTGAAGAAAGTCCTCGGAGATTCGCCGGCTTTCTGCAGGGCGGCCCTGCCCAGCTTCTCATAGGCAGCGTTCAGGGCAGGTAGCTTGCCAAGGTCCAGCAGGGACATATTGACCATTTCGTCACACTCGTACTCCTGACAGCGCTTCATGAAGGTATCGCAGATGATTTGTCCCAGCTCACGGCCCTCCAGGGCAGGATTCCTGGCTATAGCCCCAGCCCAGCTCTGATAGTCGGATCCATAGCCAGGCATGATTTCCTGGCAGCCGGTCATATATTTGCTGTAACCCTGCAAGGTATTAGCTGTCTCAAGGGTGGCCATGAGACAGGTGTCAAAGGAAACCATCTCCAGGGGCGGCTCTGCCGGATTCTTTCCAAAGGAATTTTCGAGTGCATACTGCAGGTCATTGAGGCTCAAGCTCTCTTCGAACTTCTCGTCATGGCAGAAGCCGTCGAGGCTGCCGCCGCCATGGTCCCAGAAAACTACCATGCGCTTATCGGCAGGGAAATGCTCTCCCGCAAAGGAGAGGAACTCCGTCAGGGTTTCCCTCTTGCCCATGCTGGCATCAGGGAGAGTCTGCAACTCGCGGAAGCCCTTGCTGTCGTACACGAAGCGCCCAATCTTATTTGAGGGCACGCCCTTCAGATGCCACTTGCTGGCACCGCCTGTCTGGATGAAGAAGGTCACATTCTCAGGCAGGGGAACCTTGAAAAGGTCCTCCAGATTCATCGTAGCTGTGCCATCATTTGTCTCCAGATCTGAGCCGCAGAGGTACATGTAGACTGCCCAGCTAGGCTGGGCAGAAGCGGGGATAGCGCTGGCTGCTGCCAGCGCCAAAGCCAGCAGCAAGGCTAGCAAGATTCCCCCAAGAACTCGCTTCATCAAAGTCATCGCCTCCTGTAAGTTTGCCATAACTCAAGAGTAACTGTTCGGAAGCCGCAAGATATGCACCTTGCGGTTTTTACTTGATGTATATTTCTCTGAAAGCAAGATTTTTCCTGCTGCGAGGAACTGGATATAATGGGAGCCTTGCAGACAGATGCTGCTGCAGCGGTTGAGAACGGGAAAAAGCAAGGCAAGATCATCACAAAGACTGAAACAGCATAAATGAAATGGCCATCAGCAAGTTCAAAAGATTTGCTGACGGCCATTTTCTATTTGACACGGTGTATCACGAAGCCGTGTTCTTTTTTTGTCTGCAAGCCTGTTCCTTGAGGTAGAGGGACTCAAGCACTGTGTCCACTGTTTCCTGGCTCAGGGGCGGCAGGGTGCGGTATTTTTTCACCAGCAGTTCCTCCGAGGGGGACAGCACAAAGGTATTGGCAGAGTGGATGACAGCTTCTTCACTGTTCAGGTGTTCCGTACTCATATATAATGTCGCTGGGTAAGTCAATGCTGTCACTCCAAAATATGCAGGTTCGACTTTCATCTAGTTGCAGATTTTGAAACAGACCATGTTCGGTAAGCAGAGAGCGATAGGAGAGGCAGGGATCAGGAAATTGAGCGGACTTTGCCATATATTATAGAAGTCATGCCTTGACAGTAGTCTTTCTGGCAGGTAGTATACTGTCTATGACATTTAAAAGTGCAGAGGTGGCGGGACGGCATGGATGATTTGAGATTTATGGAGTTTGAGCGGATTACGGAGGAGATTTTGGGATGCTCCGGGGGAGCCTGCGGCATTGAGGAGCAGATGAAGTTCCTCCAGCTGCCCAACAGGGAAAAGGTAGAGGACATGGTGGACAAGCTCTTTCAGCTGGTCTATCCAGGGTATTTTCGTGACCGTTCCCTGAAGTTCTACAATATCAGGCACTTTCTGACTACCCTGATGGAGGATGTGGCCTATCATGTGGAGCAGCAAGTGCAGCTGGCCCTGCGATACCGCCATGGGGATATGACTGAGGATGAGCGGCAGGATAAGGCTGTAGCGATAACCAAGGCTTTCATCAATGCTATCCCTCGCGTGAGGGAGCATCTGCTGCTGGATATCAGGGCCTTCTACGAGGGGGATCCTGCAGCGGAGAATACGGACGAGATCATCGTGTCCTATCCGGGGCTTCGTGCGGTCACGGTCTATCGCTTTGCCCATGAGCTATTTGCTCTGGGGGTGCCGGTGCTGCCACGCATCATGTCCGAGTATGCCCATGCCCAGACGGGGATAGATATCCACCCAGGGGCGCAGATTGGCAAGTATTTCTTCATTGACCATGGCACGGGCATTGTCATCGGGGAGACCACGGTGATTGGTGACCATGTGAAGATTTATCAGGGCGTGACCCTGGGGGGGCTTTCCACCCGTGGAGGCCAGTCCCTGCGGGGCAAGAAGCGGCACCCTACCATAGAGGACAATGTGACGATTTACAGCGGCGCTTCCATTCTGGGGGGAGAAACGGTGATTGGCCACGATTCCGTCATCGGCGGCAACGTGTTTTTGACCAAATCCGTGGCTCCCTTCACCCGTGTCAGCGTCCAGAATCAGGAACTGGCTATCACGGAGGCACGCTTCCATGAATGAATAAATAGGAGAGGAAATGAAGAGGACTTACAGTAAATGGCAAAAACTGCGGCAGTTGTTCACAGTGCTGCTGCCCATCTGCGTGACCCAGCTGGCCATTGTTTCCACGGGCTTTTTCAATACGGTCATGGCTGGCCAGGTCAGCGAGCAGGATCTGGCGGGGGTAGCGGCAGGGGTGAATCTTTTCTATCCCGTGTTCGTGGCTCTGCTGGGCATTGTCTCGGGGCTTACTCCTACCATCTCCCAACTCTACGGGGCGGACAAGGTGAAGAAAATCCCCAACATCGTCAGGCAGGCCTTTTACTGGTCGCTCTTGCTGTCCCTGCTCCTGCTAGGGGCGGGGTACCTCTTCGTGCCTTCCATCATCGAACTTATGGCTTTGGAGCCAAAGGTGGCAGAGGTCATGGGAGGCTATCTGGTGGCGGTGTCCTTTGGCATTGTGCCTGTATTTTTGACGGCGGTGCTGAGGAATTTCATTGATGCCCATGGCATGACCCGCCTGACCATGCTCATTACTCTGGTGACTGTGCCTTTGAATATCGGGCTCAACTACTTGCTGATGTATGGCGTCTGGGGTCTGCCTGCTTTAGGCGGTGTGGGGGCTGGCGTAGGCTCGGCCATCACCTGGACAGTGGGATTGCTGCTTACTGTTACTGCGGTGTGCAAGATAGGCTCTTTCGACCATTACCACTTGTTCAGACATCTTCCGTCGCCGGATTTCCGGGAGTGGAAGATGCAGCTTTCTTTGGGCATTACCATTGGGGCTACTATTTTCTGCGAAAGCAGCATTTTCGGCCTGGTGGGGCTTTTGATGTCTGCCTATGGCACCAGCATCATGGCGGCCCATCAGGCGGCCTTCAATTACAGCAGCGTGGTTTATGTCATACCCATGAGCATCAGCATGGCCCTGGCTATCCTGGTGGGCTTTGAGCTGGGTGCCAAGCGCCCACAGGATGCCTGGCAGTACAGCAATCTGGGGCGGCTGGTGTCCCTGCTGGCGGTGGGGGTTATCGTGGCCCTGCTCTACACGGAGCGGGAAATGGTGGCCTCCCTCTATACCCGTGATGACGATGTGCATGAGCTACTGCTGGTGTTTATCGTTTACGCCACTGCCATGCAGTATGCCGACTGCATCAATGCGCCCCTGCAGGGCACTTTGCGCGGCTGCAAGGATGTGCAGGCTACATTTTTGATGGCGGTGGTGTCCTATTGGCTGGTGGGCCTGCCTGTGGGCTGGCTGCTGGCCCATCAGGGGGAAATGGGGCCTTACGGCTACTGGCTTGGGCTCATTGTTGGCGTGCTGTCGGGTGCGGTGCTGCTGATGCTTCGTTTGAGCATGCTGAAAAAGAAACTGTCAGGCGCGGCTTGAGAAGTGTCAGTGGTCTTTCCATGGGGGGAGTTTGTCATAGAAAAATTCGTACATGGAGGCAATGTCTATGCCCCGTCTCCTTCCGGCACCTGGCTGGATTTTTCCGCCAATATCAATCCTCTGGGGCTGGCTCCTGCGGTGCGGGCAGCCATTGCGGAAAACATCGACGGGGTGGTGAACTATCCCGACCCGGAGGCCCGGGAGCTGAAAGCGGCTCTGGCAGAACACTATCAGGTGCCAAGGGAAAGGCTGGTGCTGGGCAACGGGGCGGCGGAGCTTTTCTATCTATTTCTCAATACGGTTCGGCCCAAGGCAGTGCTTGTGCCTGTGCCCTCCTTCAGCGAGTATGAGCGCTCGGCTCTGGCGGCAGGGGCGAAGGTGGAGTATTTTCCTTTGCCTCTTGCTTCCGGGCTGAGCCTGGACATGGCTGCCCTGGCAGGGGAAGCCAGGAGGTCAGGCGCTGAAGTGGTGATAGTGGGCAATCCCAACAATCCCACGGGTCAGTTGCTGGAAACTGCTGAACTGGAAGGTTTCCTCAGAGCGACGGAGGACATGGCAAAGCCCCCCTGGCTGCTGGTGGATGAGTCCTTCCTTGATTTCCGCCGGGATGGGGAGTTTTACTGTGCCAGGGGCTTGCTGGAGACTTATGGCAGGCTTTTCATCGTCCAGTCCCTGACCAAGTTCTACGCCCTGCCGGGGCTGCGGCTGGGCTTTGGCATAGGCAGTCAGGAACTGGTGCGGAAGCTGGAACTTAGCAAGGATGTCTGGAATGTGAACTACCTGGCTCAGAAGGCGGGCGTGGCGGCCTTGAGACAGCAGGCTTATGCCTGTGAGACAGTGAAATTGGTGGAGGAGGAGAGAAGATTCCTCTTTGAGGGACTCTCCAAGTTCAAGGGGATTGTCCCTTATCCTCCTACGGTCAACTTTCTCCTGCTTAGGCTGGAAAACATGAGCAGTGTAGATTTTGCGGCGGCCGTGCGGCAGCAGGGTATTCTGGTGCGGGATTGCAGCAATTATCCCGGCCTGGACGAATGCCACGTGCGGGTGGCGGTGAAGAACCGCCAGGATAATGAGAAACTCTTGGCAGCAGTAGCAGAGGTGTGCAGTTAAGTGACAAGATTAGTGCTTATCCGTCACGGACAGACGGAATGGAATAAGTCCGGCAAGTATCAGGGGCAGTCCGATGTGGCCCTTTCAGAGGAAGGCTTGGCTCAGGCCAGGTGCCTGGCAGAGCATTTTCCTATAGAAAAGCTGGATGCCATTTACGCCAGCGATTTGTCACGGGCCATGGTGACGGCAGAGATCGTGGCGGAGAGATTCGGTCTGGAGGTTAGGCCGGAGCCTGCCTTCCGGGAATTGAGCTTTGGAGACTGGGAGGGGCTGACCTACGCACAGATTGTGGCAGGCTGGCCCGAGGCCATGGCTAACTTTCTGACTCACCCGGATATTATGGTGATTCCAGGCGGGGAGACTTTCCCCCAGGTGCAGGCGCGGGCCATGAAGCGGCTCAGGAAAATCGTGGCGAAGCATGAACCCCATGACCAAACGGTGGGCATCTTTGCCCATGGGGCAGTGCTTAGAACCATGCTGGCTGGAATCCTGCAGATGCCTTTGAGCATGGTATGGAGTCTCAGCCAGTATAATACGGCGGTGAACCTAGCGCGCTTTGACGAGGGCAGGCCCACGGTGGAACTTCTAAACAGCACTGCTCATCTGGCTCTGGCAGGGCTGTCCGGCCAAGGGAGGATTTAGCTATTTCCATTTTTTATGCCTGCATTGAAAATGGCATGGAAATGCGCTATCATAAGTAATGATTTGTGTATGTGCGTCTTTGCGGCGTAAATCTTACAGAGAAAAGAGATAAGGAGCATATGGGAATGTTTGAGCGAAAGAGCTGGCAGCGGCTGTGTGCCAGTGTTTTGGGTGCCCTGCTGATGGCGGGGGGAGCAGCTTCTATGGCTGAAGGCGCCGAGAGTGCAGGGGAGGCGGCTGCTGTCAAGCTGCCAAGTGCTGAGCGCAAGATTGTCATCAATCTGGCAGCCCGTAGCCTGGCCTTGTATGAGAAGGATAAGCGGCTGAGACTGTATCCTATCGGTCCGGGCAAGGAGTCTACGCCTACTCCTGTGGGTTACTACAGCATAAAGTCCAAGGATATCAATCCCACCTGGATTGACCCTGCCGACCCTGAGTTCTCCATTCCTTCTGGTGCTGCCAATCCTCTGGGCTACCGCTGGATGGAAATCAAGGGCAACTATGGCATCCATGGCACCAACAAGCCGGAGTCCATTGGCCACTATGTTTCCAATGGCTGCATCCGCATGAAGGAGCAGGATGTGGAAGCCCTCTTTGATATGGTGGAGATCGGCACGCCCGTGGAAATCACTTACAATCGGATAGTTGTGGAAAAGGATGATAATGGTACCATCGTGTACTATATCTACCCGGACGGCTACGAACGCCAGTCCTTGACGGTGGAAGAAGTCAGCAACTGGCTGGCAGGCTATGGGGTGGAGGCCTTCGAGCCTGATGCCGCCATCGAGAAGAAAATCAAGGCCGCCGACGGCCAACCTACCTTCATCGCCAAAGCTTATCCCCTGACGGTGAATGGCCAGAAGGTCAAGGGCAAGGCCATTGTGAAGGATGGCATTACCTATCTGCCGGCAGCAGACATTGCCCAGGCTCTGAAGATTTCCCTGGGCTGGAAGCCAGCTGAGGAAATTTTGGTGAGCTCTCTGGGTGAGGCTGTGGGCATTGAGAAAAAGAAAAAGCTCTACTGCAATGCAGATGATGTGGCTGCCCTCTTCAAGGTGGATGGTGGCATCAACAAGCAGGGCGTCTATGCCCTGAAGTCCACTTCCCAGGCCATCGTGCCGCTGGTGAAGGACGGCAAGCCTGTTGATCCCAACGCCAGCGTGGAAGAACAGGCTCGCCAGGCAGAGCTGAATGCCCAGCAGGAGGCTGCCCTGGAACTGGAAAAGGCTGAGGCCAGGGAAGCAGCCAAGAAAGAGGCTGCGACCAAGAAAGCCGCAGCCACTAAGACTGAGAAAGTGACCAGAACCGAGAGAGTTGTTGTTACCAGGTAAGTGTTTTAGTGATTTTAGGAGGGGGTCCCTGTGTCAAAGAAATTCGTCATACTGGATGGAAGCAGCCTTATCTACAGGGCTTTTTATGCCATGCCGCCTCTGACGGATTCCAAGGGGGAGGCTACGGGGGCCATGGTGGGCTTTGACAATATGCTCACCAAGCTCTTGGCAGAGCTGAGTCCGGAGCTTTTGGCCATTGCCTTCGACCGTAGCCGACATACCTTCCGTACGGAGCGCTATGCCGACTACAAGGGAACCCGCAAGGAGACTCCCGCAGAGCTCAAGACCCAGATTCCCTTGCTGAAGGAGTATGCCAAGGCTTACGGCATTGCCTTTTTGGAAAAGGACAACTATGAGGCCGATGATATCATCGGCACCATGGCTACCCAGGCGGCTTTGGGCGGTTTTGACACCATCGTGGTGACGGGGGACAGGGATGCCCTGCAACTGGTGCGGCCAAACCTGCGGGTCATGCTCACCAAGAAGGGCATCTCCGAAATCAAGCTCTATGATGAGGTGGCCTTTGAGGAAGAATACGGCTTCGAGCCTGTCAAGCTCATCGACCTCAAGGGCTTGATGGGGGACACCTCTGACAATATTCCCGGCGTGCCGGGAGTGGGACTCAAGACGGCTTCCAAGCTGCTGCTTGAGTATGGCAGCCTGGAGGCTGTGCTGGAGAATGCTGACAAGGTTTCCGGCAAGAAGCTGCAGGAAAAATTGCTGGAGAACAAGGAACAGGCCCTGCTCTCCAAGGAACTGGCTACCATAGAGCTGGCGGTGCCAGATATGGCCTTCAAGGAAGAGATGTTTGCCATCGAGCCGGGCTTCGAGGCTATGGAGGCTTTCTGCAAGGCCCATGAGCTGAACAAGGTCTGGCAGAACTTCCAGAGGCTCAATGTGCGGGAAACTAGCTTGTTCACGGAGGAGCAGGAGGCTGTTCCGGCTGATCTCAGCTACAGGATAGCGGCAAAGGCCGCGGAGTTTGAAGCTTGTCTGAAGGAAGAGGGAGCATTGGGCCTGGCAGGTGTCTTTTCCGGCAGGCACCCCTTTGAGAGACTGGAGGGAGGGGCAGTTGTCTGTGGCAAGGTGAAGGTTTTCGTACCCTTCGGCACACCTGCCTGGGAGGCTTTGCTGCAAGCCCTTGAATCTGGCCGCCAGGCGGTGGTGTTTGATGCCAAACGATACTATCAGGCAGGACTAAGCGGAGTGCAGTTCTTCGATGTCCAGCTGGTGGACTACCTGCTGCGCCCAGAGCTTTCAGACTATGAGCTGGGGCGGCTGGCAGGAGATTATTTCCCCCGGGAGGCGGTGCCTGAGGCTTTTGCAGACGAGCAGGAAGAAGCAGCCTGGCAGGCAGGCCTGCTCGCCAGGTTGCGGGAGCCACTTTGGCAGGAACTGACGGAGCGGCAGCAGGAAAGGCTCTATGCTGATATGGAACTGCCTTTGGTAGCAGTGCTGGCCGATATGGAGCAGCAGGGCATTTTCGTGAATCGTCAGCGCTTGCTGGAAAAAGCAGAGGAAGTGGGGCAGAAGCTTGAAGCCATTCAGGCCGACATCTATACCCTGGCTGGGGGCGAGTTCAAGATCAATTCTCCCAAGCAACTGGGGGAGGTGCTCTTTGAACGCTTGGGCCTGCCGCCAGTGAAGAAGACAAAGACCGGCTATTCTACCAATGTGGAGGTGCTGGAGACCTTGCGTTATCAGCACCCCATTGTGGAGCTGGTGCTGGCCTTCCGCATGTGGAGCAAGCTGAAATCCACTTATCTCGATGGCATTGCCGACCTCATTGATGGGGAAACAGGCAGGGTGCATACTACTTTCAACCAGACAGTGACGGCTACTGGGCGCCTTTCCAGCTCCGACCCCAATCTCCAGAACATTCCCGTGCGCCGGGAGGAGGGCAAGACTATCCGCGCCCTCTTTGAACCGGGGGAGGGCTATGATTATCTCTTGTCGGCGGATTATTCTCAGATAGAGCTGAGGATTTTGGCGCACATGTCAGGGGACGAGAGCTTCCTGGAGGCTTTCCGGGAGGACCAGGATATCCATGCTCGCACGGCTGCGGAGGTTTTCGGGGTGACTCTGGACGAGGTCACGGCGGAGATGCGCCGCAAGGCCAAGGCGGTGAATTTTGGCATTGTCTATGGTATCAGCGACTATGGCTTGTCCCGTGACTTGCATATCTCCCGCCAGGAGGCTGCAGGCTATATCGCGAGCTACTTTGATCGCTATCCAGGGGTCAAGGCTTACCTTGACCGCATGGTGCAGGAGGCAAAGGACACCGGCAGTGTCAAGACCCTCTTCGGCAGGCGCAGGGAACTGCCCGCCATCACCAGCCGCAATTTCAATCAGCGCTCCTTGGCGGAGCGCATGGCCATGAACACGCCCATTCAGGGCACGGCGGCGGATATCATCAAGCTGGCTATGGTTGCCGCTCATCAGGCGTTAAGGGAAGCCGGGGTCAGGAGCCGCATTCTCCTGCAGGTACACGATGAACTGGTGCTGGAAGTCACTGCTGATGAAGTGGAGCAGGTCAGCCAGATCCTGCGGGAGACCATGGAGCAGGTGGTTGAGCTTTCTGTGCCTTTGAGCATTGACATAAGCTACGGCCCCAACTGGGCGGAAGCGAAGTAAGAGTGAGAGAAGGAGCATTCCCATGCCTGAAATGCCGGAAGTAGAAATCATCCGCCAGCATTTGGACAGCAAACTGGCGGGAAAAAAGATAGAGTTCCTGGATATCCTGCTACCCCGCCAGCTGAAATGGCCCGAAAGCCCCGAGGCCCTGAGCAGCCTTTGCTGCGGCCTGGCCATTGAAGGCATGGAGCGGAAGGGCAAGTACTTGCTCATGCGCCTGGAGGGCGAGATAAGGATTCTTTTCCACCTGCGCATGACTGGCAGCCTGGTCTATGTGGAGGTCGGGCAGGAGTATGAGAATGCCCATCTGAGGGCTGTTTTCTATCTGGACGATGGCTCCCGCCTTTGCTTTGCGGATATCCGTACCTTTGGCGTGATTTACGGCTTGAAGCCTGGAGAGCTTGAGCTGGTGAAGGGACTCCGGGAAATGGGTCCCGAGCCGCTGTCTGTGGAATTTACGGCGGAGTATCTTGAGGGCATCACCCGCAAGGTCAAGGCGCCCATCAAAAACCTGCTGCTGGATCAGCAGAAAATCGGCGGCATAGGCAATATCTATGCCGATGAGGCCTTGTTCCTGGCCCATGTGCATCCCCGGCGGCAGGCAGGCAGCCTGAGCCATGAGGAATGCCGAAGCCTTTGGGCAGCTGTCAATCAGGTGATTGAAGCTGGCATCAGGGACGGCGGTACCACCTTCAGGGATTACCGCAACGGCGCAGGGGGCAAGGGTTCTCATCAGGAACACCTCTATGTCTATCACCGTCAGGGAGAGCCCTGTCGTCAGTGCGGCGTGCTCATCGAGTACACGAAGGTGGGGGGCAGGGGCACCCATTACTGCCCCATGTGCCAGAGGATGGAGCCATGACCAGGGTCATAGGCCTTACCGGCGGTATAGCCTGCGGCAAGAGCACCGTGTCCCAAATGCTGGGCAAGCTGGGAGCTTGCATCATAGATGCAGACCAGATAGCCCATGCGCTGTCCGAGCCGGGGAAGGCCATCTATCAAGCCTATGTGAAGCATTTCGGTTCTGGCATATTGACCGATGAAGGATGCCTTGATCGCAAGGCCATAGCAGAGCGTGTCTTTGCCTGCTCCGAGGAAAAGCAGTGGCTGGACAGCACGGCCTTTCCCCTGATACTTGAGGAGCTCAAGAAGCAACTGGCCGAGGCCCAAAGGGCTAAAGTGACTATGGCTGTGCTGGATGTGCCGCTGCTCTTTGAGTCAGGCTGGGACAAGCTGGCAGAGGAAAGCTGGCTGGTCTATGTGTCGGAAGGCGAGCAGTTGAGGCGGCTCTGCCTGCGGGATAAGTGTACCGAGGAACAGGCCCTGCGCCGCATCAGGGCGCAGATGCCCCTGGCAGAGAAGCTGGCGAGGGCAGAGGTGGCTATTGACAACAGCGGCACCATGGCAGAGACGAGAAGGATTGTGAAGGACTTATGGAAGGAAAGGATACATGAGCAATTTGCCTGAAAAGGTAGAAAAGGCCCGTGAGGCCAGAAGGCGCGTAGGCTGTGCCTTCTGCCTGGGCTTGATGGTGTTCCTTTCCTGTTTCACCATCTACTTTCTGTCACAGAACTCCCAGGTGCAGCGCAGCTACCTCTATCCCTTTCCCTACCGCGACACGGTGGAGCGCTATGCCAAGCGCTACAAGGTGGATTGCTACCTGGTGGCGGCAGTCATCAAGGTGGAGAGCAAGTTCCAGCATGATGTCCATTCCCACCGGGGGGCCGTGGGCCTCATGCAGCTGATGCCGGACACTGCTGACTGGATAGCTTTGCGGCTGGGGGAGAGGGATTATCAGGAGCTTGAGCTCCATGACCCGGACAGGAACCTGCGGTACGGGATATGGTACCTGGCTGATCTGGAAGAGGAGTTCAAGGGCAATGATGTGCTGGCCTTGGCGGCCTACAATGCAGGCCGTGGCAACGTGCGGGAGTGGATGGAGGACTACGGCTGGAAAGATGATTTCTCCGATGTGCAGGCCATTCCCTTCAAGGAAACCCGAGCCTATGTGAAGCAGGTCCTGTCCCTGCAGGGCAAATACCGAAAACTTTACGCCGCTGAATGAAGCCTGGTTGGGAGCATTCGGCGGTTATTTTCGTTTTAGGCGCAAAAACGAAATTTCAATTTTACGACTATTGTCTTTTTTCTTGACGCTGGCCGTTTGCTTTGTTATAATTGGAACGTAATGAATCATAAACATGATTCATTATTCATAAAAGCCATTCCGTCGGGAAAATATGTGCCCGGCCATATCTCAAGGAGGCATTTCATTATGAAGGTAACAGTTGTTGGTGCAGGTAACGTTGGTGCAACCGTAGCGAACGTGCTGGCTACGAAGAACATCTGCAGCGAGGTTGTGCTCATTGATATCAAGGAGGGCGTGTCCGAAGGCAAGGCCATGGACATCATGCAGACGGCTCATCTTCTGAACTTCGACACTACCGTGACTGGCGTGACCAATGATTATGCTGCCACTGCCGGCTCCCAGGTCGTGGTTGTGACTTCCGGCATCCCCCGCAAGCCGGGCATGAGCCGCGAAGACCTCATCGGCACCAATGCTAAGATTGTGAAGAGCGTGGTGGATCAGGCTTTGGAGTATTCTCCCGATGCCATCTTCATCATCATCTCCAACCCCATGGATGCGATGACCTACCTGACTTTCAAGGATTCCAAGCTGCCTCGCAACCGCGTCATCGGCCAGGGCGGCATGCTGGACAGCAGCCGTTTCCGTTATTTCCTGTCCAAGGCTCTGCAGAAGGCCGGTTATCCTGCTACCCCGACTGATGTAGACGGCACCGTCATCGGCGGCCACAGCGACAAGACCATGGTTCCTCTCGTGAGCCTGGCTACTTATCGCGGCATCCCCGTGAAGGAACTCCTGACCGAGGAGCAGCTCACCGAGGCTGTAGAGGCTACCAAGGTCGGCGGCGCAACTCTCACCAAGCTGCTGGGCACCTCCGCTTGGTATGCTCCGGGCGCAGCAGCTGCTGCCATGGTTGAGGCTATTGCCCTCGATGCCAAGAAGCTCATGCCCTGCTGCGTATATCTCGACGGCGAGTATGGCGAGAAAGACCTCTGCATCGGCGTTCCCGTCATCCTGGGCAAGGATGGCATGGAGAAGGTCGTGGAAGTCAAGCTGGAAGGCGAGGAGAAGGCTAAGTTTGATGAGAGCGTAGCCGCAGCCCGCGACACCAACTCCAAGATTGGCGACGCTCTGAAGTAAGCGCTGACAATTCCATAGCTAAGTCAGATGGCACCGTGTGTCCTTAGGGGCAGCGGTGCCATTTTCTCTATTGCGCATTTATTAGTGTTTTTTGCTATGAGCCCTTTTATCTTTTCTGTTTGCATTATTGTGCCCGAAATGTTACAATGTAAAAGAATAGACTGAGCGGACAAAACTAAATAGGCTTATTTTTTATATGCAAATCCAAGATGTTGTGCCAAGGTGTGCCTGCTGATTGGACTTTTTATGAGCGCTTTATTTGGATATTGCCTTGTTTATATATAAAAACACTTCGGAGGTGTGATTTTTTTGTCTAAAGGAGCACAAAAACTGCAAATTATTCCCCTGGGCGGACTTGGGGAAATCGGCAAGAACATGACCGTCATTCGCGTGGATGACGAGATACTGGTCATAGATTCAGGTCTCATGTTCCCCGAAGAGGATATGCTGGGCATAGATTTGGTCATCCCGGATATTTCCTATCTCATGGAGAACAGGGAAATGATCAAGGCCGTGGTGCTGACCCATGGCCATGAGGATCATATCGGCGCCTTGCCGTATTTGCTTAAACAGATCAACGTGCCTGTTTACGGCACCCGCCTGACCCTGGGTATTCTGGAAGGTCGCTTGCAGGAAAATGGGGTGGATTCCAGCAACCTGCATTCTGTCATGCAGGGAGACATCATCAATGTGGGCTGCTTCAGCGTGGGCTTCATCCGCGTCAATCATTCCATTCCTGATGCCGTGGGCCTTTCCATCAAGACCCCGGTGGGTATGATTGTCCATACGGGTGACTTCAAGCTTGACTATACCCCCGTAGACGGCAAGATGACTGATTTCCGTCGCTTCGCGGAGCTGGGCAACAAGGGCGTGCTGGTGATGATGGCTGACAGCACCAACGCTGAGCGCGAGGGTCACACCATGAGCGAGAGCACCGTGGGGGCGGCCTTTGACAAGGCTTTCCACGGGGCACGGGGCCGCATCATCGTGGCTACTTTCTCCTCCAATGTCCACCGCATCCAGCAGGTTATCGACACCGCCGTGCGCTATAAGCGTAGGGTGGCTATCCTGGGCCGCAGCATGGTGAACGTGGTGGGCATTTCCATGGAGCTGGGCTATATCCACGCTCCAGAGGGTACTATCATTGACATTGATGAAATAAATCGCTTCCGCCCGGAGCAGATTGTCATCTGCACCACGGGCAGCCAGGGCGAGCCCATGTCAGCTCTGACCCGCATGTCCATGTCTGATCACCGCAAGGTGACGGTTGTACCTGGTGATACGGTGATCATTTCTGCTACGCCTATCCCCGGCAATGAGAAGCTGGTGACCAGGACTATCGACAATCTCATGAAGCTGGGAGCCAATGTCATTTACGGACGCAATCAGGGCATCCATGTGTCCGGCCATGCCAGCCGGGAAGAACTGAAGCTCATGCACAACCTGGTGAGGCCAAAGTTCTTCATCCCCGTGCATGGCGAGTACCATATGCTGGTGCAGCACGCCCGTCTGGCCAGGGATTTGGGCATGCCCAAGGAGAATATCTTTATCGGCGAGAACGGCCAGATTTTGGAGTTTACCCGTGACAAGGGCACTCAGGCAGGCAAGGTCACTGCCGGCATGGTCATGGTGGATGGTCTGGGTGTAGGCGATGTGGGCAATATCGTCCTGCGTGACCGCCGCCAGTTATCCCAGGATGGCATCCTCATCGTGGTGGTGACCATGGACAAGGCTTCCAACCGTGTGGTGGCAGGCCCTGATATTGTGTCCCGCGGATTCGTCTACGTGCGTGAGTCAGAGGCCCTGATGGACGAGGCCAGAGCAAGAGTTCAGCAGGCCCTTGACCGCTGCGAGGATGAGGGCGTGAAGGAATGGGCTGCCATCAAGGCTAATGTGCGTGATGCTTTGGGACGTTACCTTTTTGATAAGACCCGTCGCCGTCCTATGATTCTTCCGATTATCATGGAAATATGACATAAAATCAACCTCCCTATAGTCCTTGCTACATAAGAGGGCTATAGGGAGGTTTGTGTTTAAGGGCACTGACTTTCGTGTATGATTGAAGCGTATTATATTTTTAGATTTTTAGTGTCCGATTTCATGTCTGATTATTTCCCATGTAGCTAAAGTAAATATCTCGCATTTCATCTCTGGTTTTGGAAGCGGGCCAGAGTTCGCCCAAGGCTCCTTTTCTCATGCCTGAGGCCAGATGGTCATATAAATCGGGAATATCAGGCTCCAGCTTTTGGATAAGCTCCTTGACTTCCTGCCGGATGGTATGCCCATCATGGGGGCAGGGTGAAGGGACGGGCGTGAAGCCATGGTACTGGATGGCTTCGCTTATCTCCTGCTCGCGGAAGTAGACCAGTGGGCGAATGACCGTGAGGCCCGTGCGGTCAAGATAGGTGCTGGGAGTGAAGGTGTGGAGCTGGCCTGAGTAAAAGAGGCTCATGAGAAAGGTCTCCACCGCATCGTCATGATGATGGGCGTAAGCAATCTTATTCATGCCGTGCTCCACGGCATAGCGGTTCATGGCTCCCCGGCGGAAAAAGGCGCAGGTGAAGCAGGGCTGCTTGTCGGCTTGGGCTTTGATGGCGCTCGCAATGTCCACCTCCACCGTGTCGTATGGAATCTCCAGGCTTTCACAGAAATCCCTGATGCGGCTGGTATCAAAGTCCTGTGTGAACTGGGGATTAATGGTCAGGGCGGAGAGGGTAAATTTTTTCTTGAGTCGCTGCCGCATGATGGCCAGGGCGTAGGTCAGGAAGATGCTGTCCTTGCCCCCGGAAACACCGATGAGGATGTGGTCATCTTCCTGAATCATCTCAAATTCCACAATGGCTCGCATTAGTTTACTGAAGTAAAGCTGGGGCAAATTTATTTTCATGGTCGCTACCTTTCTGAAAGTGTTACTGCAGGGCTGTCGGGTCTTGTGCCAGAATGGGAGATAGGATTTCTTCGTCCGGCGTGATGTAGAGGGTATTCTGCTCTGTGAATATGACAAAGCCAGGCTTGGCTCCTGAGGGTTTCTTCACCCGGCGCACCTCCACATAGTCCACGGGCACCGTGGAAGAGCCGCGGGCCTTGCTGTAATGCACGGCTAGGCTGGCTGCCAGCAGGAGGGTTTCTTCGGAGGGCTCTGCGCCGCCCGTACGCAGGATGACATGGGAGCCGGGAATATCTTTGGTGTGCAGCCAGAGGTCATTGAAGGCGGCTGTCTTGAAGGTGAGCTTGTCGTTCTGGTAGTTGTTCTTGCCTACAAGAATGACTGTTCCGTCAGGGGCCGTGAAGCGGAAGGGGGAAGCGGGCTTGTCGTTGTTCTTCTTCTTGAGCTTTTCCCTTAGGTAACCTCCTGCCACCAGCTCATTGTGGATCTCACCAATTTCGGCAAGACTGGATGAGGCCAAGAGAGACGCTTCGATGCTCTCGAGATATTTGATGCTCATTTCGCAGTCCTGACGCTGGCCCAGTAGCATTTCTCTGCCTCGCTTGAGCTTGTCGTACTTCTTGTAGCAGGCTTGCATATTCTCCACCAGAGTGATGCGCTGGTCAAGCGGGATGGTGATATTTTCGCCATTTTCGCTGTATATGTCTGTGACGGTGATTTCTGCGTCAACCCTGTCCTTGAACTGGTACTGATAGGTCATGAGATTGTCGCCACGCCGCCTGTAGAGTTCTGCGTTTTCCGCTTCCTCGATTTCCTTGTCCAGTTTGACGAGCTTGTTTTCCGCTTTGTTGAGCTCGTTCTTCACCAACTTTTGGAATCTATCCTTGTCCGGCAGCACATAGCTGCCGTAAAGGAGGTCAGCCTTTTCGATGAGTTCACTGAGGCTGCCAAAGGAAATTGCCTGCGCTTCCGGCAGGTAATGCAGAGGAAAGGCTGCCATGGCGAGAATTTTCTTGTTGGCATCCAGGAGCAGGCAGGGCTCTATCTGCTCCTGACAAGAGACTGCCAGAATATCTGCAAGTCCCTGCTCTATGGCCTGGTAATCCACTTCTTCAAGGTCAGATAATCTGATACTGGGGGCAAGTCCTGCGGAAAAACAGACTTCTTTGGCAGAGACAGGGCCAAAGCCCATGCAGATAGCCAGAAGCGCCTTATCCAAGCGGCTGTCCTTTGGCTGGTCTTTCAGGGCTGCTATAATCTTAGGCATGGTCACTTCAAACAGGTCCAGCTTATCCTGCCCAGGCGGCAGTTCATAGCTGTCTCCGGGCAGTACCGTCCTCACCCGGCTGCTGTTGGTGCCTATCTTCCTTAGGGCATCGAGTATCTGCCCGTCCTGCAACAATATTATGTTGCTATACTTGCCCATGAGTTCCATGACGATGGTCTTGGTGATGATTTTGCCGCCGCCACCAAGGAAGTCGATGTCCATCAGCAGCAGTCTGTCCAAGCCGTGCTGCTTGATGGAAACGATGCGTCCTGTTTCCAGATGCTTCCTTAGGAGCATGCAGAAGGAGGGAGGCTCGGGGGGATTCTCCAAAGTTTTGGTCAGAATATGCGCTGAAGGATTCTGAGGTGCGATAGAGATATGCAACAAGTAATTCTGTCCGGGTTGGCGGACAGAGATGATGATGGACTGCTTATTAGGTTGGGTTATTTTGTCTATGCGGCCTCCAGCAAGGATGCTGTCAAGCTCCCGGGCCAGGAAGCGCATGGAAAATCCGTCAAGACTCATGTTCTATCCTCGTCTTTCTGTCTGTGTGGAAAAATATCTTTAAATATAGTGCCAATTATAACATTTTACCGTCAAAACGGTCAATTTTATCCCTTGCAGGGTTGCAGACAAGAGTTAAAACAAGTACAATAAATTAGATAGGCATATAGCAGGAAATATAGCAAAAAGGAGGAAGTCTCCCTATGAAGTTGAATTTCACGAAGTGGCAGGGATGCGGTAATGACTTTGTGCTCATAGACTGCTTGGAAGAGCCAATGGAATGTGACTATGCTTCTTTAGGCAAGGAACTCTGCGACCGCCATTATGGTATCGGCGCAGACGGCATTCTGGTGGTGGAACCTTCAGAAGTGGCGGATTTCCGCATGCGCATCATCAATGCAGATGGCAGCGAGGCGGAGATGTGTGGCAATGGCATCAGGTGCTTTGCTCGCTATCTTTATGATTACCAGCGTACAGACAAGACGGATTTCACCATCGAGACCGGGGCTGGGATATTGGTGCCCAGCTTGAAAGTGGAGGATGGAAAAGTCACTGGTGTTCGCGTGGATATGGGCGAGCCAGTCTTGTCCGGGGATGACATTCCTGTCAAGGGCTTTGGCACAAACAAGGTGATAAACGAGACCTTGACTGTGAAGGGGCAGGACTACAAAATGACCTGTGTTTCCATGGGCAATCCTCACTGTGTGATTTTCGTTGAAGATGCGGAGTGCTTCCCCATAGAGGAATTAGGTTCCTTCTTTGAGCACCATGAGGGTTTCCCCCGCAAGACCAACACGGAATTCGTCACCGTCAGGGACAGGAGCCATATGCGTATGAGGGTCTGGGAACGCGGCGCGGCGGTGACACTGGCCTGTGGCACTGGTTCCTGCGCCACGTTGGTAGCAGGCGTGCTGACGGGACGCACGGATAGGGTGGCAGAAATAGAGCTGGACGGCGGTCGCTTGTTCGTGGAATGGGCAGAGAACAACCACGTATTTATGACAGGCCCTGCAGAGCTGGTCTTTGCAGGCAGCCTGGAGGTATGAGGCGCCTTTGGCAAAAGGAGGTCAGGGCATGGATATCAAACTCATTAATATCGGTTTTGGCAACATTGTGGCTGCGGGTCGGGTCATTGCTGTGGTCAGCCCTGACTCGGCGCCCATCAAGCGCATCATCCAGGAGGCACGGGACAGCGAGAGGCTGATTGATGCCAGCTACGGCAGGAGGACACGCTCGGTGGTCATTATGGACAGTGACCATGTGGTGCTGTCCGCTGTGCAGCCGGAAACCATTGCCCATCGCATGGCAGGAGATGCCAGCGACGATGGACAGGAATGAGATATAGTCGAAACAGAGGTAGAAGAACATTATGAAACAGGGATTATTGATTGTGGTATCAGGCCCCTCGGGCACGGGTAAGGGCACAGTCTGCGGGAAACTGCTGGCTGAGACACCAAAGCTGGCCTATTCCATCTCTGCCACCACCAGGCAGCCAAGGGAGGGGGAGGTAGATGGTCAGAACTACTACTTCCTCACCCGTGAGCAATTCGAGGCAGAGATTGCGGCTGGAGGTTTTCTGGAGTATGCTGATGTTTATGGCAATTACTACGGCACGCCTCTGAAGAAACTGGAAGAAAGGCTTCAGGCAGGGCAGGATATCCTGTTGGAAATAGATACCCAGGGTGCCCTGAACGTCATGAAGAGATGCCCCGGTGGTATTTTCATCTTCCTGTTGCCGCCCTCCATGGCAGAGCTGGAGCGCAGGATCAAGGGCCGTGGCTCGGAGACTCCTGAGTCGCTTGAACGCCGTCTGGGAGCTGCCCGGGATGAGATTTCCGTGGGCAGGAAGTATACCTATGTGGTGGTAAACACCACGGTGAAGACAGCGGTGAAACGCATACAGGCCATCATTGACGCCGAGCACAGCAAGGCAGAGCGCAATGAGGATCTGTTTGAGATTTGACTTTTTATAAGAGGTGCAAGTTCTATGAAAACAAACAAAGAAGTGGTAATGAGCATGGTCAATCCTTCCACGGACGCCCTGATGAAGCGTGTCAAGAGCCGTTACGGTTTGGTGGTGCTCGGAGCCAAGCGCGCCCGCCAACTGCTGGATGGCGAGGAACTCAAGGCTACCCAGGCACGTTCTACTAAGAACGTGACCAATGCCCTGGAGGAGATTGTCGAGGGCAAGATTGGCTACACTATTGACAAGACTGTCCTCTAAGGCCATGGATAATTTGCTATTGAAGGGCAAGAAAATCGTGTTGGGGGTCACTGGTGGCATTGCCGCTTACAAGGCTGTGGAAGTGGTGAGCCGCTTGCGGAAGGCGGGAGCTGAAGTCCATGTCATGATGACCCGCGAGGCCACGGAATTCGTCACGGAGCTTACTTTCCGGGAAATCAGCGGCAATCCTGTGGCCCAGGATATGTGGGCCAAGGTGCAGCAGTACAATGTGGAGCACATTGCCCTGGCCAATCTGGCAGACCTGATGCTTATTGTGCCTGCCACTGCCAATGTCATAGCCAAGGCAGCGGTGGGGATAGCGGATGATTTGATGACCACCACTATCCTGGCTACGAAAGCACCGCTGTTCTTTGCTCCTGCCATGAACACAGGCATGTATGAAAACCCCGCCACTCAAGTCAACCTTTCTGTGCTGAAGGAGCGGGGCTTCCGTATCATCGAACCTGCTACGGGCCATCTGGCCTGCGGTGTTGAGGGCAAGGGCCGTTTGCCGGAGCCTGCCGCCATCGTGCAAGAGGTCTTTGACTTCTTTGCAGAAGCGAAAGCCTTGCAGGGGAAGAGAATTCTCGTCACCGCCGGAGGCACTGAAGAAGCCCTTGATCCTGTGCGCTTCCTGGGCAACCGTTCCACAGGTCGCATGGGCTATGCCATTGCGGAGATAGCCGCCAAGCGGGGAGCAGAGGTGGTGCTGGTAAGTGGTCCCACCAGCCTTGCTGTGCCTGCTGGCGTGCGGGCCGTCAAGATTCGCTCTGCCAGGGAAATGGAACAGGCCGTGCTGGCAGAGTATGACAGGGTGGATGCAGTAATCAAGACTGCGGCAGTGGCAGACTATCGCCCCAAGGAAACTGCACCTCAGAAAATCAAGAAGAGCGACGGGGAGCTGACCCTCACCTTGGTGCGGAATCCCGATATTCTCTATAAGCTGGGACAGCATAAGAAGCACCAGGTGCTGGTGGGCTTTGCCGCTGAGACCAATGATTTGGAAACCTATGCCCGTAAGAAACTGGAGAAGAAGAACCTGGACTTCATCGTGGCCAATGATGTTTCAGCCCATGATGCGGGCTTTGGCACGGATACCAACCGGGTGCAGATTTTTTACCGTGACGGCAGGGAAGAAAGCCAGCCCCTGATGTCCAAGGCCAGATTGGCCGGTCTGATCCTTGACAGGCTGAAGGAGCAGTGGGATGAGATGTCCGAGGGAATAGAGCTTTTTCCAAAGAGTTGATGCCTATTCCTGCTTGACAACTGTCTGAAAATAGTTTATGATTTAATTTGTAGGTTATTGAACTGAATATTTCCTCATCAAGAGCGACGGAGGGACAGGCCCGATGAAGTCGCGGCAACCATTGGAGATTTCCAAAACGGTGCCAATTCCTTTAGGCATGGCCTAGAAGATGAGAGTACGCATAAAAGGGCTCTCATAAAGAGGAGCCCTTTTCTTATGGCCCTTTCGAAAAGGCGGGGATTTATTCAGTTGCTCATGTGCAAAGGAGGCAAAATCTATGAGCAAGAAACGTATGCTGTTTACTTCCGAGTCTGTGACGGAAGGGCATCCAGACAAGATGGCAGACCAGATTTCCGATGCCATTCTTGACGCTATCATCGCCCAGGATCCCCAGGGGCGTGTGGCCTGCGAGACTTTGGTTACCACTGGGCAGGTACATGTGGTGGGAGAGATTTCCACTAATTGCTATGTGGACATTCCCAAAATCATTCGCAACACTGTGCAGGATATTGGCTATACCCGCGCCAAGTATGGTTTTGACTATGCCACCTGCGGTATTCTGGTTTCCTTGGATGAGCAGTCTCCGGATATTGCCCAGGGTGTCAATACGGCCTTGGAGGCCCGCGAGGGAGAGATGTCAGTGGAGGAGGCAACCGGTGCAGGCGATCAGGGCATGATGTTCGGCTATGCTACCAATGAGACTCCTGAGTTCATGCCCTTGCCTATCGCGCTGGCTCACCGTCTGGCTCGCCGTCTTACGGAAGTTCGCAAGAATGGTACCCTGCCTTACCTGCGTCCAGATGGCAAGACCCAGGTGACGATAGCTTACGAGGATGGCAAGCCAGTAGCTGTGGAGACCATCGTCATCTCCACCCAGCACGATGAGGAAGTGACTCTGGAGCAGATTCGCAAGGATCTCATCGAACAGGTCATCAAGCCCATCGTGCCTGCAGAGCTCATGAGCGATGAGACCCGTATCTTTGTGAATCCCACGGGCAAGTTCGTCATCGGCGGCCCTCAGGGCGACTCAGGCCTCACGGGACGCAAGATTATCGTGGATACCTACGGCGGCTGGGCTCGTCATGGCGGCGGTGCCTTCTCCGGCAAGGATCCCACGAAGGTAGATCGTAGCGCCGCTTATGCTGCCCGCTATGTGGCCAAGAACATTGTGGCTGCAGGTCTGGCTGACAAGTGTGAGATTCAGCTGGCCTATGCCATCGGCGTGGCGAAGCCAGTTTCCGTCATGGTTGATACCTTCGGCACCAACAAGGTGTCCGAGGAGAAGATTGAGGAACTGGTAGGCAAGCACTTTGATCTGCGCCCCGCAGGCATCATCAAGATGCTCGACCTGCGCCGTCCCATCTACCGTCAGACTGCCGCCTATGGTCACTTCGGACGCACCGATGTGGATCTCCCCTGGGAGCATACGGATAAGGCAGAAACCCTGCGTAAGGAAGCAGGGCTTTAAGCTGCAAGATAAAATCAAAGGCTATGGAAAAGTCTGCAGACTTTTCCATAGCCTCTTTTTATTTGCTTTCGCTGATTAATTTTCCAGAACGGCTTCCAGTTCCTCCAGGGTCTTCTGTTTGCTCTCATGTCCCAGAGCGAGCACGACCGCCGAGATGATGACGAAGACAGAGGCAAACATCAGGAAGATGGTGTTCATGCCAAAGCTGCCGGCAATCATCACGCCTACCAGCATGGGAGCCAGCAT
>JAGBLH010000236.1 GCA_017635515.1 Selenomonas sp. | reverse complement strand
GAAATGGACTATGCCAATTCGTAACTGGGGCAAGGTAAGGGGCGAACTGACCATTATGTACCCTGACAGATTACAACCGTAAAATACATAATTGCTAAAGTCATAGAAGACCTATTTACAGACTTTTATTCACACCCTCTCCACGCATCTCCATGAGCTGCGACGATGCTCACCGATGGTATTATCCAACATTCCACTGTTTCAATCCACGCATCTCCATGAGCTGCGACTGCGACTGCACCCATAAAATATAGCCTTATACAAAGGCATCTATGCGTGCATTTCGCGAACCTGTATTCAATTGTCACAGCATAGAGATTTGGCAGTGGACTGCCAGTCACCCTCGCAATAATGCAGTTTCGCTGGCATATTATACCCGATTTGTGCTTCGCGCAATGAAGTCGGCAGGGCTTGGCGAGTGCCCGCAAGCGATATCCGGACAGAAAACTTCCGAACTTTGACTTGCACTTCTCACCACGAGGACCAGAAAGGGCCCCAATTGCAAACTAACCTTGAACAACATTTCTGTTAATTTGATTCAATATCATATAAATTCAAGCTATACCTGATCGTCCTTCACCTCCCTCTTCTTTTTCTTGTTGATCTTATCAGTCGGGGAAAGAGTAGCGATATTTCTGGCAGCATTCAAGTCAGCGTTCATTTCGAATCCGCATGACACGCACTTGAAATGTGACTGATCCTTTCTGTTGTCAGCTGATACATGCCCACATTTCGAGCATTTCTGACTCGTATAATTGGGTTTTACTTTTTGAACTACTATTCCGAAATTCGCTGCCCGACTTTCAATCTTTTGCTGCAAGTCATAGTAGGTCCAGTCTGTTTTAAGGAACCGTTCTGATTTCCTGGACGACACATCTATGGTCAGCGCTTCTATACGGATTATTCCGCAGTGATATTTTATCGCTGTGTCAACTATCCTTTTGGCATATATGAAGTTGGTTGTATTCCTGAAGTTGGCTATCCTATCCTTGAATGTCTCTACAGGCTTTATTCTCTTTATGCGCCCCTTTCCCGTATGTCCTGGCGATACGTCACGAAGGTCTCTCTGCAGTGCGCGCTTCCTTTTTTCTACCTGCTTCCTGAATGCTGTGATTTGGTCTCCAGAAATAGTAAACCTATTAGTATATTCTTCCGTGTTCACAAATTCGTCATTCTTTCCGCCTGATAGGTACTTCTGGCTGATAGAATCATATGGCTGCATTGCAACCGGCTTCGCCAGCCCAAGGTCAACGCCTAGTATACGCTTTGTGTCAAGCTTCTCTGCAAGACCATCCATGCCGTTGAGCCGCATATATGTTTCCGGCTCAAAGCTGTAGCATATATAAATGAAGTACTTGCCTTTTCTCTTCACGATGGAAGCTGTGCCTGATTTATATTCTCCGTTGCAAACACGCTTAGCAATAGCTTTCGCACCATTGTTGCCAGAGAAGTCTATATTGCAATGCAGTTTTATGCCACGCTTAAACCTAAGCTCGACATATAGCTTCTCCTCCCCATTGATGGTTTCCTGCTTTATTTTCACACTGCTACCTCTGAAGTCGAGTGCCGCATTGTCACGAAATGACGGCAGGGATACACACCCTTTGAAAAGTCCATCTTTCTTGGCCTGGTTAAATCTAGTTACGAGCCTTCCGCTACTCTCACACACGTTTTCAGCCAGATACCCTGGAAGCTCCTTCACAAGGAAGTGATCCATAGTTGTTCTGAGCTGTGTTCCACCGTGCATCTTTTTCCATGCATCATAAAAACTAGATTCTCCGCTAGCATCCATGGCATCTTGAATTTTTATGGATTCCGTGAACAGATATGTGATTCCTCGGTTCTTTGCGGCAACAAAATCTTTAACTGCCTGGTCTATCATCTCAATATTTCTATTCCATGCCTCTTTAGCCTTCTTGTTGTTTATCTTGGCATTCCCTGCTGCATCTTTCTTTTCAAACGGCAACGAATCAAAGCCTACAACTTTGCATTTCACGACCTTTGTTACCATGTCTATGGCTCCTTTGTAATCAAACGCCTCATCTAATTTGAAATACTCCTTTTCTTTAGCTACTGTACTTCATCATAACGATTGTGTTGAGCCAAATGCTGAAGATGCTGATGAGTGGATAAACATCCATCAAACATCAATAAATTTCAAGCTGTAATAGAAAAGTTTTTCATCGCTGATTCAAGTGACAGATAATGATTGGTTTGCACAACTCAATCTACTTGAGATACACAATTTTCAAAGATCAATAGTATGCAAGTTCTGAATGTTGCTTTAGATTCTAGCACAGATAAATTTGTCTTGTCAAATACATTTTTTGGTTTTCAAAATTATCGCGGACATAGTTTTTCTGCTATTTTTGAAATGTAACTAAATTTATGATATCTTCTTTTACTTAGAAGAAATTTAGAAGGTTATTTTTTACTTTGTAACAATTTAGAACGCTCTTGTGTTTGATTAGCGTTCACTTAGTAACAATTAAAATTGAAGGAAATTATCTCACATAAATAAATGTTTAATTGCAATATTTTTTTCAATCATAATCAAGATTAGTTTGTTGATTCCTTATCAAATTTGGCGTAAGACTACGACGAGAAGGCTTTGCTTTTGGAGTAGAAACGAAAAACCGGAAACCAAGGCCATTTTCAATACTTTTTCGATATAAGCATCTCGTATAACACAGCTGAGGACTTCTGCCAACAAGAAAAGGCAGGCACTCCGAAGAATGCCTGCACTACTAAGATAATTGTCCTTCAACACAAGATTCAGCATGCTCAGCTCCCTGTCAGTTCGCTGTACTTCTTCTACCCCAAGCAAATCATAGCGACATCCAAAAGGTCATAGTCCTTTGGTCAAAACTTCAAGCACCCAATAGGCACAATGAATATGCCATCCTCGCGCCTATATGCAAAGTCCCCAACTCCAACCACAATCATCATGAAGGATGGTGCTGGCATCCTGGTGGTGTCTATCTTTGCAGCCAGGGCCTTGAGGTTGGCCGCACCTTCCTCTATCAGCTTTTGGCCCCCCAGCTTTATTTCAGCAAGACCATAGCTGCCATTTCGGAGATGGATGACAGTATCGCACTCCAGGCCTGACTTGTCCCTATAATGCATCACCTCGCCATCAAGGTATTCAGCATATACCCGCAAATCTCTCACACACATGGTTTCAAACATCAGCCCCATGGTGTTCAGGTCATTCAGCAGGTCCTTAGGACCTATGCCCAGCGCCGCCGTACCTATGGAAGGGTCAATATAGTATCTGGTATCCGAAGACCTTATTGAAGTTTTGGACCTCAAATTCGGATTCCAGGCAGGCATGTCCTCTATTACAAAAATCTTTTTCAAGGCAGCGATGTAGGAGGCTACTGTATATTCATTCACGCCCTCGGCATCATTAGCCATGATGTCGTCTCTTATGGAGGTATTGGGAACCTGACCTCCCTGATTCCTGGCAAAAGACCTCATCAGACGCTTTACCCGCTCAGGATTCTTGCTGACACCATCTGCCCTGTTGATGTCAGACTTGACTACGGCATCGTAGTAGTCAAAAGCCTGGGCAAGAGCCGCTTTCTCCTTCATATCTACAGCAGGCGGCCACCCTCCTCTGCATATCAGAAAAGCCAGCTTTTCTATGTCCAGAGCATTTATGCCCTTAAGCTGCTCAGGATTTTCAAAAAGCTCTCCCAGACTGACCTCTCCCGTAGATTCGCCAGACTCAAACAGGGACATAGGCCTCATCATCAGCCATGTAAAACGGCCTGTGCCGGAATGAGTCATTTCTTCTGATTCCACAGGTACGGCAGATCCGGTCAATATGAACTGCCCTTCTTCGCCTCTGGTGTCCACCTCATATCTGGTTGCATCCCATAGCTTTGGGGCTATCTGCCATTCATCTATCAGCCGGGGAATGTCACCTTGCAGCAAGCGCTCCGGGGCAATGTCTGCCATCTGAATGTTCGTATCCCTTCTGGAAGGCTCATCCATCCTGAGTACACTCTTTGCCACCTGCATAGCTGTAGTAGTCTTGCCACACCATTTAGGCCCCTCTATCACGACAGCCCCCTTGGCCTCCAGTTTGTCCTTCAGCAATGCATCAGCCACACGAGCCTTGTACTTCTTCATTTCTCCACCGCCTCTCTACTGTCATGATACCAATTTACTAGCTCTATGGCAACCATTTGACTGGCTTGTTGGCTGTATATTTTTTAGCCATTTGGCATAATTCATGACGGTTTCTTGAAACACGAATTTGCAGTAACTAATCCCCCTCCCATTTCAAGAGGTTCGAGTTCTATAAAGATTAGAGTATACCCTATTATTGACACTGCTAGCCTGACGATTTTATGCCATTCTTATTGACTTTCACCTGCCAGTTCTGTAAATTCTAATTATACCATTCTATTCTTTACAGTTCGAACAGAAAGGAGAACGGCCACCATGCCAACAAAGTATTATGTACGAGTATCCAGCATGGAACAGAAGGTAGACCGCCAGCTTCTTGCCTATGACGGGGCCGATGAAACGTATATCGACAAAATGAGTGGAGCCACCAAAGAGCGCCCCCGCCTTCAGGCGATGCTGGCAGATCTTCAGGAAGGTGATGTGGTGGTGGTGAAGTCCCTTGACCGTCTTTCGCGTTCAACAAAAGACTTGCTAGAGATTGCAGAACAGATCCAGGCCAGTGGTGCAGGTCTTCGGATTCTCAACCTTGGTATTGATACCACCACTGCATCAGGCAAATGTGTTATGACGATTCTAGGAGCCATTGCAGAAATGGAGCGGTCAACCATCAAGGAACGTACCCAGGAAGGAATAGCCATAGCCAAGAAGGCAGGCAAATACAGAGGCCGTCAAAAGGGTGCTATAGCCCTGAACGGTGATTCGCTCACAAGGTTCAAGCGATTCTACAGCAAAGGCTTCAACGTGTCAGACCTGTCCAGAGAATTCAACGTGAGCCGTCCCACAATCTACAAGTGGATTGAAGTCCTGAAGCAAAGAAAAGAGATTAAGTAACCCCCCAACCTGCATATTCTGGCTTTTCTTGTTGAATTTACGTATTTTTAATCAAAATTTAATCTGCGGATGGGCAGCTTCTTGCTATGCTTTGAAAAACAGAACAAACATTAACGTCAAGGAGGACATCATTATGAACTTCACCCCTATAGCAGTCTGCATGCCCATCGTTGAGAGTTTGGTCGCTAATTGGCTATACGACAAATTCACACACACAAACACAGCGGAAATCAAAGAATTCAAGTCCAGCATACACATTACCTTTCTGTCTCTCAGTGTAGATTGCGAGAAGCACATCAAGTACAACTCACCAAAGACACTCTGACTGAACGGGCGGCTTATTTTATTTCTGCCGAAACGCCTCGGAAAAGGCGTCTGCCAGGTATGGCCTTCTGGCACTGGTAATGGCAGGTCCCTGCATGACAGAGGCTCCCATTCCTTCGAGAATCTCAAGTTTTGACGCATCTACACAAGATTTACGCATGCCGTAACGCCATTCCCATAAGCCTCTCTGCCTGGTCCACCATGAACAGCGGGATATTTAGCACGCCATCATCCATGCGTAAATTATTCATGGAAAATCTCACCCTCAGCTTCGTCTGGGCAGCAAATGTCTCAGCATACTTCTTGAGGCTGCGGCTCTTGATATTCGTATCGGACTTGACTTCGATGGGGATGATATCATTTTCGCGCTGAACTACGAAATCAACTTCATAGGACGGATTAAGCCTTGACCAATAGTGCGGGGATGCATCAAACTGGGGAATCAGGGATTGCAGCACGAAATTCTCCGTCAACGCTCCCTTGAACTCTGTGAATAGCCTATTTCCTTCCCGGAATGCCACCGGATCCAATTTTGCCAGCCTTCGTAGTACCCCCACATCAGCCAGGTATATCTTAAAGGCACTCAGATCCTCATAGCCTGACATGGGCAACCCTGGTGAATTTATCCTAAAAATCTTATACAGAACCGCAGCATTTACCAGCCACTCCAGGGTATCCTCATATTCTCTGGCTCGTGCGCCCTCTTTTACTACATTATATAAGAACTTTTTGTTTTCACGAGCCAACTGTGACGGCACGGAGTTCCATATCCGGGCCAGCTTAGGATACTCCTTGGTTTCCGGGTGCTTCATGAAGTCCCGTTCATAAGCAGTTATAATGTCCAGAAGTGTTGACTGGACCTGCCCCACAGACTTAGTTTCTACCCAACGGCTGACCACTTCCGGCATACCACCAGTTATAAAGTACATCTTCAGCTTCTCAGCCAAAGGATTGAAGAAAGCATCAGGAATAGGCGATATTTCATCCACCTGCTCCATATACGCGGCAAGGTTGGCACTACCACTGGCCACAAGGAACTCATGGAAAGTCATGGGGTATATGGTTAAAAATTCCACCTTGCCAACCGGAAAGGACGATGGCTTCGCCAGCGTTATCCCCAGCAGTGAGCCCGCACTGGCCACATGATATTCCGGTGCGTTCTCGCAGAAGTACTTCAGGGAATTAAGAACTTTAGGGCAATCCTGGACCTCATCAAAGATAAGCAGCGTCTTGCCAGGGATGATTTCCTGACCACCTGCCATGGCCAGATTAGGGATGATGCGGCTTACATCCTTGGTACTGACAAAGAATTCTTGATACTCCGGGTTCTCATCGAAGTTGAAATAAGCAATATTGTCATAGCAGCGGCGCCCAAATTCCTTAAGGAGCCAGGTTTTCCCCACCTGCCGCACGCCCTTTACTATAAGCGGTTTACGATATGGAGATTCTTTCCAGGCCACCAATCGCTCCATAGCCACTCTTTCCATATATCCACCTCATTATATATAAAAAATGTGATTTTCTACACATAATTATATATTTTTCTGTGTGCAAAGGCAAATATAAAGGCAGTGTCTATATTTCCCTGGAACAGAATAGCCCATAACCAGTCATTCCCACTCCAAAGCTACCGTCTGGCAAATTTATAGTTGCAGTATAAATTTGCCAGAACCTCCCCCCCTGCGGGGAACAATCACCCTCATCCTTCCTACCTATTAATCGTAAATGCAGTTCCCTTTACCATCCAGCACATTCAGCTCCATGCCTTCAGTGAGCTTCAGCCATATAGCTGGCCTGATGTGTGTGTTGGTTTCTACCAGTTTTTTGCCTCTGGCGTTTATGATGCCATCTTTGTTCACGTAGGCTGCCTTGGAGATATCTTCTGGTGAGGTCCTCAGCCACCAGTCGCAGAAATGATTGGCAACATGGCCATCAGCTATAGCACGGCACTTGATCTCGGCAGTGCCACGCAAGTACCTTTCGGCTTCCTTGACGCTCAGGAGGAAGACTTTTTCCTCCGTACTGTTGCCATCCATGGCTTCTTTCCTGGTTTCTTGCCGGTTGCTTACATAGGTTGCCGCTATGAGTTCCTGTTCTTGACGAGTGAAGCACCGGCTGATGAATTTACTGTTCAGATATGTCCTCAGAGCGCTAGCTTTCCAAAGGGATCTCTGTGCATCATGAAATGGTTTGCACTCAAGCCCATAACGGCTAAGAAGCAGCAGCCTGTCAGCATCTTTTTCCAGAACCTGCCAGACAAGGTGCAGGTCTCCCATGCGGCCAAAAACAATGCAGTCCCCTTCATTTACACATTGACTACCCTTGGCAGGAGAACCAATTGTTTCTGCCTCTTCCTGCCCAGTCTCATGATTTTCCTGACAGGAGGCCTCCATCAGCCTTTGTCTTACTGATTTTTCATAGTCAGAGGCTTCGATGCTCATAAGACGGTCAACGAACTGGCTCTGCAAGTGGTCATTCTCCCGGGCAAGCCTGTCCAGCTTTTCCACCCGGCTTTGTATTTCCTCCCTGAGCTTTTCTTCCTGACGCTGTAACTGACTCAAGCCCTCCATATCGTCCATGGCCCTGGCCGCAGCCTCTTCCAAGCCCTTGGCAGTATCCAGCAAGGCAGGTATTTCCTCCTGCCTGAGTTTGCCCAGTTTCTTGCAAAGTTTCGCCACACGGCTGTCAATGTCCCTGATCAGGGCCATCATCTTGGTCGCTTCTTCTATGCGTTGGCGCACCAGGCTGCCACGGTCACTGAAATTGGCCAGGGCCGACTTCAGCCCTTTCAGCTTTTCAATCATGCCTCCAAGCGACTCAGCAGTTTCTCTCAGGCTATCATCCTTCCCGGCCCTGTCCAGTTCACTGCATGCGCTGGCCATGTTTTCGCCAAGTTCCTCTACATAGTCAGCGACCTTTTCCATGCCCTCGCTGTAGGCAGAAATAATCCCGGCCGCTTCAATGATTTTCTCCCTGGTGCTCATCAGCTCTTCACTGCTCATGCTTCTACCTCTGTAATGCAGGCCAATAATTTCTTGTTATGAGCTACCCGCTTTTCCATCGCTTCAATCATGGCATCAAGTTTATAAATGGTATGGACCGTATCTCTTGGTCCGTTTGCCTGAATGTCCTCTGCCTTGGCCTGGAAGGCGCCAAGTTTCTTTTCTGTCTGGTCCATCTCGCCTTTGGAGCTGAACCCCGCAGCTATTTCCCCGCTGATGTTGTCCAAGCTGTTCTCAATGTCTTTCAGCAGTTCCTTGATCCTGCCGAATTTTTCCACCTTGGCCTCCACATCCTCAATGATCTGCACGAATTGCTCCAGCTCCCTGAATCTTTCTGTCAGGCCGTCAACTATGTTGCCTGCATTCTGGATGCCGCCATGGAAGCCGTCAATAATCTCGTCCATCTCCGCTGACATGTCATCCAGCTTCATCTCCTTCAGCCTGATGCTGATCTTCTGAACATCTTTGACGATGGACTCCATACCTTTCTGGTATTCACTGATGGTAGTGCAGGTTTTCCCGAACAGCTCCCTTATCTCCGGTTCATGCATCAAGCCGTCCCCCCCTATCTGTATTCAAGATGTGCTGCAACACTTCCATATTCTCCTCGATGTCCCGATAAGCAGCATCCATCCAGCCGTACATCATGTCAGGAACGAAGTCATGCTTCTCCATAGCCAGCCAAAGCATATTTTGAAAGTCCTGGTCTTCTCCGTACTTTTCTTCATAGCACCTGTGAGCTTCTGCCAGGAAATTCGCCTGTTCATGGCGGCTGATAATCAAAGCCGCCAGGTAGTCTTCCTTCTCAATGTCCGGCACCCTGAGCAGTGCATCGACGCTATTCTGCCTGTTCCGTCCCCTGTCCTGCCAGTCATAGGCAAGTTCCGCATAGGTTCTGACAGCTTCACTGTAGTTTTTTTCCTGCTCCTGGATCTTGCCTTGGCAATAGAGCGTAATCCCCGCTTCAGGTTTCAGCTGCCTGTATATTTCATGCGCCAGGCTGTACTGCTCATAGTCCATGGCCGTGCCTGCAGTAGCGAGCATTTCCTCGTCCGTTTTGGGACGCATGACCTGCGCTTCTATATACTTCAGCCAGGTGCCTTCGTAATTAGGCCTTGGTGACAACAGGTCAGGACATTCCTCTATGCTTCCCCTGGCCACGGCCCTCAGGAAGAAATCCCTGACCAATGCATCTGACTCAGTGAGGTCATCATAGATGATCAGCACATCGCTGCTGCGGGTAGCGGCCACATAGAAATACTTCCAAGCCATGGCCGCATCCCGCCTGACATCTGCCATCACATTGAACATCAGCACAGACGGATACTCCATGCCCTTGCACTCCACCACATCCACAGCCAGCCTCCCGGCGGGACCGAAGAGATTCAGCGTGGGCAGGCTGCGGTTGGCAATGATGGGCTGCAGATCCAAACCGGTCAGCTTCTGCCAGAGTCCCCTGGTCACCTGCTCCTCATTGGCGCTGCTGCATCTTATCCAGATGGGCCTGCTGCCTTCCATGGCAGGAGCCGGGGCCTGGATCTCCTTCATTTCTATCTGCTTCAGGGAAAGGATGGTATTGTCCCTGAAAAAATCCACTACCTCATTCTGGAAGGCGATGATGCGCCTGGTGGAGCGGAAATTGTAATGAAGATAATGGGCTTTGATGCCCTCTGCCTCTACTTTCTTCCCCCAGCAACGGTCCAGCTCATTGGCCAGGGTGCGCATATATCCCTCTTTGAACCATACAGGCTGCACCATCTGGCAGCGGTCAGACGCAAACACTTTGGAATGGGTGCCACGCAGCTGACAGAGAAGGGCCAGCAGCTGCACCTGCGTCAGGTCCTGGCATTCATCAAGGAAGACAGAACTATAGCCTTCTTTCTTCCACTTGTTGGCGGAGATAAGCATCTTGGCAAGATCGTTGTCATCGTAGAGATTGGCAAACCTCAGATGCTCCTGATACTTGAGATAGATCTTGAAGCTCTCATCCCAGGAGGGATAATTGTCCTCCCCGGCCATTTCCCGGAGGCGCACATATTCATCTTCGTCGATATAATCAGGAACCTTGATTTTTCCCTTCAATCCCATCTCGTGGGGAATGGCTCCCTTCAGATAGCCATGGATAGCCCGCCAATAGTCCATCATCTGTCTGGGATCCTTGCTGATCTTCTTCCCCCAGAAGGAGCGGAACACCTCAAAGCTCTCCTTGGTGTCCAGAAAGCACCTGTCAGGCAGCTCAGCATAGGCCAGTTTCATCCTGCTATAGATAAACTCGCCTACAGAAGTGACCTGACAATCCGACCGGCTCTCCTCAGCCAGCTCCATCTCGAATTGCTCCCGCAGAGCATAGACCAGGTTCATTGACATGGTGAGGTACAGGCACTTGTTGTGCTCCTTGCCAGACTCATGGGCAATCCACTTCATGCCAATCAGGGACTTGCCGGCGCCAGCGTTGCCAACAATGGACATATTAAGGCTGCTTTCCTTGCTGCTGAGAATTTCCTGCTGGTCCTGGCTCAGCACATAGTGCCTGGGCATCAACAGGAACTTGCCCAAGGGAATCCTGCTGGCGGCGTCATAGGACTTTATCCGCTCCAGGAACTCTTCCAGCTCATAGTAGACCATGCCAGCCTGCTTGGTCTGGAACGTTTCTATGTCATGTATCTGCCTGTCATGGGTGCTGAGGGCGATGCAGGTGAGGATGCCACTATTCAATAGCATGGAAAACCTGCGCTTGCCCAGCCTGTATTTCAAAGCCTGCCGGCCCTTGCCTCTGCGCAGGAACCGAAGGGTTTTGCCGGCAGCGGTAAGCTCCCCGGAGACAAAGCGCTCTATATACGCCAGCTTCTGTACCATGGTCTTGCAGAAATGCGCAGTTTCTTCAAGAGGCACCCCATTCAGCAATCTCTTGTCAAACTGTATGCCCTTGATCCTGCTGGCAGGCCATTGGGGCTGCTCAGGCAAATTTTCCCCTTCCTCCGGGGTGTCTTCGCTGTTGCCTGCGCCCTTAACTTCAGCTTCTCCAGACGCCTCAGTCCCAGGCCCAGGCAAGATCCCCGCTTCTTCCCAGCGACATTCCCTGAGGAGCCCTGCATACATCTGCCCTGCCTTATCAAAAAGTACTCCCCCCATGGAACTCATGACAGCGCTATATGGGGAGGCAGGCCCTATGAACTTCACTCTGTATATCCAGTGCTCACCGGTGAAATTTGAGAGACCATATTCTACATAGTAAGAAACCCGCAGGTGCTTGACCCGCAGGACAATAGACTGTATCTTCCCCGCCTGGTTCAGGACCACATGTATCAGCTTATGCTTCCCGAAGCTGCTGGAATACTTTATGAGCCGGTATACCTCAGGAGGAATACTGCACTTATGGACTGCCTCGCCCTTGAACCAGTCCACCCTGGCCTGACCTTCTTCTTCCTTCAGCTTGAGGCGCACATATTCAAATAAGGATTCTGGTCCGTATCTGTAATAGAAGCTTTCGTTGATGCCCATAGCCATATTCCTTACACAATGAACCCAATATTATTGTAAATAACATTATATCATATTTCGGGGAATAATAGAACATATTTTCTGTAAAAAGCAACCAACGTCTTGGTCTAACTAGATTGTCGTTCCAGCAAAGTGCCTCCAATAAAAAACGGCGGTGCTCATCACACCGCCAGAACTTCACATATAGTAGTCTTCCAGCTCACCCTTTTCATAACAATACTGAAGGTATGAAGGAGAACGATAGTACACGCCAGAATCAAAGTCTGTTATGTTATCAATGATAGGAGAGGAGAATACAGCCTCTATAGCCTTTACAGGTTCCATCTGGCTGGCGACTGTATTCAGCACCAGGTTCTGGTACACCCTGCCGATGGACAATGACGAAGGTATGTCGTATTCACTCCCAGTCAGTGTGTCATAGGAACCATCAGGGATGTTATAGCTTTCAATCCATTCCTCTGCAGCCTGCTCCATGGGAAGGCAGTGTGTTATGTCTGCGTACTCCAGCTCATGAGCCAGACCATCCCGCAGATACATGGCAACATCATGACGACGGTTCTTGGTCTTGCGCCCGATGACTTCAATCATGCAGCAGACAAAATAGATGTTGTCCTTCTCCTGTTCTGTCATAAGACATCACTCCTTATAAAACATAGATGTCCTCTTGGCACTGCTGATGGCAGAGCGGCCCCCTGCGGGGGGATGACTTTTAATTACTCGCATGATTCCATCCCCCAATACCATGAATCAGGTGCACATGTCGTTTATGCTAATTGGAAATTTTTTATACATTTTATCTGGACATACCCAGTCCTATAGCATCTTCACAACTCCAATTTTATTGATCAGCTCAGTTCACAATATTTCGTTTTTACAAAATCCCCCCCAAAACGCCTTAATCCCCCTCAAAAAGCAGACATAACGCCGCAAAACCCTTATTTCATCTCAAAACAAGGGCAATCATCACTTTCTGTTTCTGTATAAAAAATGTTACCGATGATTTTTCGTTTTTAACCTTTTTGTTTTGGAAAAAATAAGATACGATTGAAAATGAAGCCATGCACCCTAATGATACTCCTATTTATCTTAGATCTTTCAGAGGATTTTCTAAGTATGTCGTCGGCAACTCCATTCCCTTCCGATTACGCCAGTTATCAGGGAGCAACACAGGTGAGATGTGTGCACGTTCACGAATTCTGTCACTCCAATTAGTGAATCTGCGCTTGATAGTATCAGGGTTAGCTTCTGGTTTTTTATCAATTAAATCATTCAAAGCATTTTGCCTTCCTCTGTGCTCGACTATATTTATCATATATTTGCGGTACGCCTCTGCCTTATTTCCTAGCTGCACCTTTTCTGCCCCTTCACTATCAGCATGAGCAGCTGTCTCCTTTTCTTTATCAGTCATAGGGAATCCTTCAGCCAACCTCTTCCTAGCATGATATTCACGGTAAAAATCTTCAAAACCAACTGTGCTTCCATAGCAATCCATAAGCCATTTGTGAGCTAGCGTCTCATCTAGGAATTGCATAATGCTTCGAGAATTGAATTTAGTGGAATTCTTCTTTGTACCATTCTTGAGTCTTCTATATTCAATGCGGGCAATGTTATTACTTTCTTCCAATAGCTGGCAAAAAACTTCATCTGGATAAATATGATCCTTCTCCTGCTTATTTATCAACTGCCGCTGCTTATCATAGATTTGAAGCTCTTTCGTATCATCCCCATACTTGAATGAATCATTATAGAAGTGTTCACCATGAATTGATGTATACTTTGCTTCAGTGATCTTGTTGGATATCACTGACATCTTTGCAAGATTGATGAAAGCGAGAACCTCATCTTTATTAAGCATTCTGACATCAATCGTATAATCAACACGCCAGGCCTCCCACATCCCGAACTCAGCCAAGCTGTTAATTCTGCAACGCGTTTCATCAAGCCCCAAGAATACCGACATTCTTGTCCTGAATTCTGTTACAAGTCTCTCTATGTTTTCCTTTGTACACTCAAATAATGCTATATGCTGCTCTCCTGTGATTAATGTCAATGGTTCCATCCTGATGTATAGCCAATACTGTGAAAACTCCGCTTGTGTTTTAATGTTGAAACATCTTTGATTCAAAAATACGATTTCTTCTATGCCAGGAATTTTAGGAACCACCTTCAGTACACTGTCATCTTTAGTATTCGGATCACCAGTCCAATTATAGAAATCACTTATCTTGCTTGACGTAATCTTTCCATCTTCATCGTAGATGGACATAGCCTCTGCCACACGCCTGATATCATAATAATATCCATCAACTTTATGCTTAATAGTGAATGTATGTATCATAGACTCTCTCTCCAATACATAAATTTTTCTCTTCATTCTAGCATAGCGCGTAAGAATGTCAATAAAAATAAGTCCCCCAAAGCCCAGATTATATAAGGCTTTTGGAGGACTTCGAGGTGAAATTTTTATCACATTCTTACGCTACCTTAACATATACCCTATTTCGTTAGCTATATACATCATCATCACAAAATTTTTTTCAACTCAGCCTTGATGCCCCCCATCTCTTGTATTGTATCAAATCAATGGCAACCATCACCATCCTTAGTAACTACATCCACAATCAACAGATGGTAGACATCGAGCAACTTGAACAGCACCTCAACCGTCATGTTAGTGATGCCATTCTCATACCTGCTGATAGTGCTTTTATTCTTACCGACCATCTCCGTTACGCGGTCAACAGACAAATGCATCTGCCGACGTGCCCGACGCAGCCAGTTCAAGTTTACACTTTCCAAGATAGTACCTCACTTTCCTTGGCTTCCCTCACAACCGCTTACATCTTCATCATTACCACAGCCGGCACCGCTATTCCACTAGATGCAACCCATATAGGTGGATAAAATTCATATTTTTCCTGACCCTACCTGGTATAACATAAGAACTCTCCTACCAAGAAATTCTGCCCCCCGGGGTAGTTCTCCAGAAGGGCAGACTATCTCCTAAAACCATCCACGTCTCTCCTGAACGTAACGGCAGGATGCTAAATTAGTAGTTGACGAAGCCCCGAACCCCTGATACGGTTGAGAGGGAGGGAGCAGAAAGAGCCCTGCCCTACGGCCACAAATGTGACCAATAGCAGGGCGAGTGATCGGCCGGTCGGTCGGTCGCTTCGTTCGCCTATTGCAGCTTATCCGATACATCGGAGCAGTCTCGGTCTGGCATTATCTGCTGGAGCACCACGCTCTCTTGGCTGTACTGCCTCATCCACGCTTGCAATGCGTGTCCCAGGACGGTTGTTGGCTGCAGTGCGTCTCTGCAGCCTCAGACAGGGGAATTGCACCCCTGCGCATCGAGAAGTTAACGCCACCCTCTAACGGCCAGTACACCGGCTGATTAGGCCGTCCGGTTGTTTTCCTGGCCGATGATTTGCCGCTCAACATCGTCTACAACTAGGCATCAAAAAAGAGCCCATCCTCTCCCGGACAGACTCCTAGTACACTTAATACTTGATTCAATACTGCCGATTTGCTATAATTTCTTTATACGCATAGGCAATAAGCCTGCGTACAACAATAGCATATCGCAGTATCAAACCGGAGTCAGTTTCCGGTGAGAGCATCCAGCAAGGCCGCCAAACCGAGCTGGAGCTGTGAGTATTGAGAGCCTTCTGGTGCTTGCCGGCATCGGAGGGCTCATTTATTTTTATGTAGATGTCTCCCCATTAGTTGGTGAAGTCATCGACCACAACTATCATAACACCTTACAGCACAAAGCGTCAACAGTCATTACTAATGAGCCGCTTTTGCCATACATCCCGGTAGATGGCCATATTTCTCTTTATAATCTCGAAGAAAGGCATTATTATCTTCGGTCTGCTCGGGGACACAATGCAACTCGGGAATGGAAGGCCCCATGTTAGGCATCTCTGCCGCTGCTCTTACCGTATCATCGGCGTAGAAAGGAGCCTTGAAACACACCATGCGTGCCAGCTCATCTATCTGCTGGGGCAGCACACCCTTGTTATAGATAGTCTGAAAATATCCTCCTCTGTTGAGTACCTTGTCCTCCTTCGTGTAAAGGCTTTCAAGCTGAACCCATGTGTAGAGAAGAGCTTTCCATACACGCATGGCATTACCACGAAGGGCTTCGATGCGCTTGAGAGCGGTTTTCTCATTGTCGCCGCCGTAGCCTAGTGCTCGCAATTTGGATGCGAGATAGTCCCAGGGAGGTATGCGATTGAGCCCCAGGAGTCCATCGCCTCCCCTGTTGATAAAGAGGGGGACATGGTTTACCTCAGTGCGCTCCTTGAGGGCTACTCTAAAGAAGAAGCCACAAATGGAGCGCCCTTCCTTTCGTTGAAAATCATTGGGATCGGGATTCAAGATCGTAAGCTGTGAGTAGTCATTTGTGTTTATCTCGTTAATGGAAGCTTCGATGACCCTTTGGCGATAGAGAGTAGGAAGCATTTTGGTGCCTGAGGGGACAGACTGCAATAACTCTTCCAAGGGGGCATATATTTCATAGGGGTATCTGTCCGGATTCTCCTTTCTCTCTATGGCGATACGGCCAGTCAGCCACTGCATAAAGGGAAGCAGGTACTGACTAGAGGAAGTCAGGTAGAAATGAGGATCTGTCTGAAGCTCGGGATTGCTCAGGAGCTTATTTACAAGATACTCAGTATATGACCTGCCTATTTGAACTTCGATGACATGGCTGGTCTTGTTTTTGCGAATGCGGTCAAGAACAAGCAGAGAGTCTTCGATATGTTCCCCTTTGTCGTTGACATAAGAGACCGTCTCGCTCAGAGGCGTCTTTATCAACGAATCAACAGCCTTGCTTATATTCCTTTCGAGAGTGCGCCAGTTGACTCCCTTTGCTTCGGCAAGCTTTTTTATGTCGATAGAAACCGTGACAGGATTTGAGCAGTCATTGCCAGACAACAGATACCTCTGTATCTGATAACGTGCCATAACTTTCAGATTGTTTTCCAAATTTGAGGCAGCCCGATTTGGCACGCTAAGAGCGTAAGTGGAATCAGAGAGCAATACCACTTGATGAGAATCTTTGCTCTTCACTTGCCCCACCTCGCTTTCTATCATCATGAATAGCCTAGCACAAAAAGAAAATCTGGGCAAGGCGACCAAAATGTTAAAAATCAGGGACTTAGAAGCCCATTTTTGACATCTTGAGTAGACGATAGCCAATACCTCCTCTTTATCTTACTAAAGCATAAGTAGCTGTGTAGAAAAATAAAATGACAAAATATAATAAACAAGCAGAGGGTAGCGGAGGGCATGAACCCTCATAAATGCTTGATTTATATTTAACATTTAGGTCGAACTTTAACTTTTAGGTCGCTCATCTTTAACTTTTAGGTCGAGGAACTTTAACATTTAGGTCAGACTTTTAACTTTTAGGTCATGCTCCAAGCAAACACTGTGGATAACTTGTGGACAAGCTTGTGGATAAGTCTTTCAAGTGGCTATATTAAGCCATTTGTTGCTCTATTGTAGCTAACGGATGAAGCAAAGACCTGCACCCCGACCTAAAAGTTAAAGATGGGAAAATTTTTTTGAGGACTGACTTATGGGTCGTCTGCTTCTATTGATATCCACTCCCCTCTATGATAGACTAATATCAAGCAAAACGCGTACCTGTTTTGAGGGGGTTATTACAAAGTGCCAAAGAATGCCCCAATAACACGAAAGAAGTTTGCTGGTACTATATCCATCTTGTTGGAAGAAAGGCTAAAAACACTGGCCAAAAACACTGGACGCAGAATGTCTTCCCTCTTGGATGAGGCCATCATCGAACTTCTGGACAAGTATTCAAAGGAAGGTGGAGTGACAATGGTCGATGAACTGAAGCAGACAGAGACTACTCATGTTCTTTGCATCACTAATTACAAAGGAGGGGTTGGCAAGACTACCACTACAGCAGAGTTTGCTTACCTCTTCGCCAAAAGAGGCGGCAAGCAGGTTCTTGTGATTGATGCTGACGGTCAGGGCAACATTACCCAGCGAATGGGGTGCATACCTAATCAAGAGAACGCTATCGACGCCTGCTTGACTATGTCCATGGACAGGAAGCCGCTCAATGTGGAACCTTACATAACTACTACTCAATATAAGGGCATAGACATAATCCCCGGTTCCAACGCCTTGGGGCAGGACTTCTTCCAGAATGAGATGTCCGCCTATCGTTCCCGCACTGGCAAGAATCCCTACCAGAAGGTGATCGATGCCGTAAAGGCACTCAAGCGCTACGACATCATCATCTTGGACACGCACCCTGCTGCCGACAATGAGATACGCTACCCCATGCAGGCGTCTACAGACATTCTTTGCCCAGTAGATCCCAGCGACGAGGGCATCAACGGGGTGCTTTCCACCTATGCACAGGTTGTAGAATCCCGTGAAGCTACTCCTGAGCTCAGATACCTTGGTGCTTTCTTCAACAGGGCTGACCTTCGCACCAGCCAGTGCCGGGACTATATCCCGTCGGCAAAAGATGTTCTCCCTTCCTTGATCAGCCAGATGAATGATGGTGAAGAAGATGGTGTTGTATTCAAAACCGTCATCCGTCAAAGCGCTGATGTAGGCAAGGCGGTAAATTATCGCTGTGCTGTCTGCGACCGTTTCCATGGCAAAACTATCGCAAGAGATTTTGAGAAACTTTATAATGAGGTGGTGAGCATCCTTGGGTAGCAAGAAGCAATCGCCAGGAATCTTTAACGTCAATGTGGACCAGTTCAACCCCAAAAAGCAGATGACAGCAATGGCGGCCAGGAGGGCTGCCGCTGCCAACCGTGGTGCCCAATTCGATGAGACAGCTGAGATAAAGGCACCCACGGCAGAAGAGAAGAAGGTCAGCACAGAGCAGCAGCAGAAAATAGATGCCATTTATCCATTTACTAGCGAGTACATCCCGCTTGATAAGCTTTGCTCGGCTCCTGACGAATGGAATTTCTTCCCAGCCCAGAATGCAGAGATGATTTCCGAGCTGGTGGGCAACATTGCCTTGTACGGCCAGACTACACCGGCCCGTGTATGGAAACAAGCCGATGGCACATACATGATTCTTGGCGGACATACACGCTTCCAAGCATTGAAGACACTTCATGAGCTGTATCAGAATGGCGAGGCAGGGCTTGAGCAGGACTTCGATACCATGTGGTGCAGCGTTTATGACACAGACACCATTGATGAGGTTGAGGCCCGCAAGATAGTTATCTACGATAACTTAATCCGTCGTGAAAACTCAACCGCTATAAAAGCCCGCTCTGTCATCACTATGGCGCAGCTGGAAAGGGATACACGCTCTGCAAAGAAAATTGGAGAGCGTCGCACCCGCGTTCTTGAAAACGTAGCCGCCATCATGAATGAAAATATAGGAACGATAAAGCGAATATACCAGCTCAGAAATCTTATCCCGGAGTTCTGGCCCCTGGTTGATGCAAAGGATAGGGATGAGAGAGTTACCAACCAGTTTGCCCGCGATATAGCCATGCTCTCCCCTGAGCTCCAAAAATATATCTATGATAAAGCGCTCTACAAGAACAGGATTACTCCCCAGATAAGGGCCGGACTCAAAAAAGTTCAGGATGCCAATGATATAGATGAACTGTTTGCAGCTCCAGAGATATTCACTATATCCGCAAAAACAGAGCTCACAGAGCCTATTCCTGATCATTATGAGCCTATAATGCTCTTTGCCGCCCCAAATGAGATTGAAAAGATAAAGAACCTCATCGAATTGCATGTATGTGAGAGTGGCGAGATATCTGATGAGACTAAAAATCTTTTGAGAAAAGTATTTGCCAAAAAGCATTCTTGACTATTTGACATTTGTAGGGGCACAAATTGATCCCCTTCCCACCAGAAGAACCGGAAAGATGAATCCAATCCGGTTCTTTTCACATATATCAGGCAAACAAAAAACAACCGCTCAGGTCGTGTTTCTTGTTTGCCTATTATTGTTATGAGGCCTTACGCACTCGCCGTGCTATAATATTTTTATATCGTTGAACCAACAACATAGCATCTGACCTACGGAGGACTGAGGACATGTCATCACAAGAACTGAACCAGGCGCTTTGGAATGCTGCCAATGTCATGAGGAGCACCATGAGTGCCGACGAGTATAAGAACTACTTGCTGGGGCTGGTCTTCTACAAGTACCTGTCTGACCGGCAGCTCTATGCAGTAGTGGACCTATTGGAGGACAGACAGCCCGAGTCTTTGGAGGAAGCCCAGAAAATCTACGAGGGAGCTGTAGGTGGCGATGACTGGGAAGACATGCAGGCAGAGCTGGCAGAAAAGTATGGCTTTGCCATCGAGCCCAAGTACACTTTCACGGCTCTCTACAACGAGATAAATGAAAAGACCTTTGCCACGGACCACCTGCGCCAGGCTATGCGTGATGTGGAGCAGGGTGGGGAGGCTATCCGTGGCCAGAAGCCCTACGAAGACCTGTTCGAGGACTTCGATATAGATTCCAAGAGCCTTGGCCCCACCCCTGCCAAACGGAATGCCATGCTGGCTGATGTGATGAAGGAACTGGCTCACATTGACTTCAACCAGTATGGAGCAGATGCCCTGGGAGATGCCTATGAATACTTGATCGGTGAGTTTGCCGCTGGTTCTGGCAAGAAGGCCGGCGAGTTCTACACCCCCCAGGCAGTCTCTGAGCTTATCACCCGCATTGTCACCAAGGGCAAGGAAGACAAGCCAGGCTTCTCCATTTATGACCCCTGCATGGGCTCAGGCTCCCTGCTGCTTCATGCCAGAAATTTTATGCATGATGACTGCAGGAACAATGTCCAATATTACGGCCAGGAACTTTCCCATACCACATACAACCTGGCCCGCATGAACATGATTCTTCACAATGTACCCTTCACCTATCAGCATTTCCGCAATGGTGATACCCTTGGAGCTGACTGGCCCACAGAGGAACCTACCAACTACGATGCCACTGTCATGAATCCTCCCTACAGCCAGCATTGGAGTGCAGCGGCAGGCTTCCTGACTGACCCCCGTTTCCAGGGCTATGAAAAGCTGGCTCCAAAGACCAAGGCCGACTTCGCTTTCCTGCTTCATGGCTTCTACCATCTGAAGGAAGATGGCACCATGGGCATCATCCTGCCTCACGGAGTTCTCTTCCGTGGTGCCGCCGAGGGAACAATCCGCAAGCACCTGCTAGAAAACGGCAGCATCTATGCGGTGATTGGCCTCCCTGCCGGCATCTTCTTCAGCACCGGCATCCCCACCTGCGTTATTATACTCAAGAAGAACAACACTGACCGCAACGTGTTCTTTATAGATGCCAGCAAAGAATTCCGCAAGGAAAAGTCCCAGAACCATATTGATCCTGAGCATATCGACAAGATTGTCAATGCCTACATGGAACGCAAGAATGTGGACAAGTTCGCCCATCTTGCTTCGTTTGACGAAATCAAGAAGAATGATTTCAACCTTAATATTCCAAGGTATGTAGACACCAGTGAGCCTGAGCCAGAAGTGGATTTGAGTGCTGTGAGCGCACAAATAGCTGAAATCGACAGGGAAATCAAGAACGGTATGAACGAGCTTCTTCCGCTTTCCCAGGATATTGAAGTGACAGTAGATGATGAATCTTCTAGGAAAATGCTGGAAGATGTCATTAAGATGCTTCAGGAGGTGTAACCCATGAAAGAACCTATATTTAGATTCAAAGGTTATACTGACGATTGGGTTCAGCGGAAGTTGGGGGAAATCACTTCAAAAATCGGTAGTGGCAAAACACCTTCAGGTGGTGCAGAGGCTTATGTTGAAGCAGGAACACCCTTAATACGCTCCCAGAATGTCCACGATGATATGGTCGACCTCTCGGATGTGGTATTCATAGATGATGAGACCAATAAGTCTATGGAAAATTCTGTTGTATCTACTGACGATGTCTTACTGAATATTACTGGTGCTTCAATCGGCAGAAGTGCAGTATATAAAGGCTTGGAGCCTGCTAATGTAAATCAGCATGTATGCATAATCAGGCCAATTCCAGGCTATTATCCTGACTTCGTGCAGCTCCACATATCATCTGCTAATGGACAGAAGCAGATTGATTCCAGTCAAGCTGGCGGGGCACGTGAAGGGCTTAACTTCCAACAGATAGGAAAGTTTGAGTTCTCATTCCCATCCTTCGAGGAGCAGGCCAAGATTGGTGACTACATCAGAGGGCTGGACAACCTTATCGCCCTGCATCAGCGTAAGTGTGAAGCTTTAGCAGAGCTTAAAAAAGGTATGCTTCAAAAAATGTTTCCTAAAAACGGAAAGAAAGTACCAGAGTTTAGATTCAAGGGCTTCACTGGCGATTGGGAACAGCGGAAGCTTGACGAGTTATGCACATTTGAAAAAGGTCGAGGGCTCAATAAAGATGATGTAGATGCTAATGGGGAATATCCTTGTATTTTATACGGAGAATTGTTTACAAAGTACGGTATGTTCATTGATTCAGTAATATCAAGAACAAATAATGTCCAGGTAGAATATAAGCGTAGCGAGATAGGAGATATACTAGTTCCAAGGTGTGATACTACACCAGATGGGTTAGGGAGAGCAACATCTTTGTCTCTTGAGAATGTAATACTTGGCTTTGATATAAATATATTGAAGATAAAGAATAGGGATAATCTCGATTCTAAATTTGTTTCAGTAGCACTTAATAAACATAGGAAAGAGCTACTGGAAAAGGTGGTAGGCAATATGGTTCGTCACCTTGAGAATAAAGAAATCAAAGGGATTGCAATTGAGTATCCACATTCGATAGATGAACAAAGGAAAATTGCACATATTTTCCATCAGTTGGAAAACCTTATCGCCCTGCACCAGCGTAAATGCGACGAACTCAAGAATATTAAGAAGGGCCTGCTTCAGAAGATGTTTATTTGAGGATTTAGATTATGGCACAGAGTGAAGCAATGATGGAAAAGCTGCTGATAAGGCAGCTTACTGAAGACATATCCCAATGGACTTATCGGAAAGATATCGTGGACGAGAGCAGCCTATGGGCGAACTTCCGCAAGAAGCTGGACCAAAACAATCAGGCAGTCCTGGACGGTACAGCCATTACCGATGTGGAGTTCAACCAGATTCAGCAGTATATGCTGGACGTGGCCAAGTCCCCCTACAAGGCTGCCCTTTGGCTGGCCGGGGAAAATGGTGAGGCTATCATCCCCCTTACCAGAGAAGATGCCTCCAAGGGCTCAATCCACCTGATGGCTGTCAGCAACAGGGAGATTGCCGGAGGGCGCTCCTCCTATGAGGTTATCAACCAGTTTGTTTCCGACAAGCTGGATGAAGACGACAGGGAACGCCGCTTTGACGTTACATTGCTAATCAACGGACTGCCCATGATACATATAGAGCTGAAGAATCAAGACCACCCATATATGGATGCTTTTCGCCAAATCAAGAAGTACAGTCTGGAAGGGAAGTTCCGGGGCCTCTTTGGCATGGTGCAGATGTTCGTAGTTTCCAACGGTAGCAATACTCGCTACATTGCCGCCGATACTGGCTCCGGCCTCAATGAGAAGTTCCTGACTACCTGGGTCAATAAAGCCAATGAGCCAGTAGAGAACTATCTGGAATTTGCCAAGGAAGTGCTGCGCATACCAGAGGCCCATGAGATGATAGGCCATTACAGCGTGGTGGACTCCGAGCGACATAAACTTATCCTGCTGCGGCCTTATCAGGTCCATGCCATAGAAGCTGTGAAACGTGCCTCTGCCAATCAGGAATCAGGCTTTGTCTGGCATACTACTGGCTCAGGCAAGACCTTGACTTCCTACACCGTGGCCAAGAACCTTATCCTGATTCCCAATGTAGACAAGACCATCTTCCTCATTGACCGCAGGGATCTTGACCAGCAGACCTCCATCTCCTTCAAGGCCTATGCTGAAAATGACATCATCGACGTAGATGAGACGGACAACACCCATGACCTGCTGACGAAGCTCAAGAACAAGGACCGCGTGGTTATAGTCACTACCATTCAGAAGCTGCAGAAAATCATGAAGATCTACAACCGGGATGATAAGAAGAACTCCCCCACTGCCAAGCGACTTCATGACCTTTGCATCGCCTTCGTGGTGGATGAATGCCATCGCACCGTCACCCCGGAAACCCAGCGGGAGCTGCAGAAGTTCTTTATGAACTCACTTTGGTACGGCTTCACTGGCACTCCCATCTTTGATGAGAACAAACGGCAACGCAAGGGAGACCTGGCCCGCACAACAGAAGGACTCTATGGACCATGTCTCCATAACTACACCATCAAAGAAGCCATTAACAACAAGGCAGTGCTGGGATTCCAGATAGATTACAAAGATTCATTGTCCACAGATACCTTGCTGACAGTGGGAGAGAAGCTGGGAGTGGGCAGCTATGAGTTTTTGGCAGCACAAGATACGGAAGTGCGGGAGAAATCTGTCTTGTCGGCTTATTATACGAGTGCTGGGGAGGATATCTACGATACGAACGAACACCGTCAGGAGGTAGTAGAGTATATCGTCAACAAGTGCGCAGGCAAGTTCCGCCTGAATGCTCCTAAGGGAGAGGCCTATGAAGCCATCCTCACTGTTTCCTCCATAGAGATTGCCCAGGAATACTACAAGCTTTTCAAAGAATTTATTACTGAAGGCAAGGTATCTGCAGCCATTAAGGGATAGTATGAAAAAATCTCTGTAAATGAATTTTCCTCGAAAACATAAGGTCTTCTATGATAAACTATAATCAAATCATAGGAGGCCTTTTATCATGGCAAGACAGAAAAAAG
>JAGBLH010000235.1 GCA_017635515.1 Selenomonas sp. | reverse complement strand
GCTCATTTTTAATTACGCATAAGTAACAACCCTAAAATCCTGCCCTATCCAGCATAAATACTAAAATTACGCCATTTTGTCCGGTGGCTAACTAAATGACATTGCCTATAGAGGTGGGGGACATCTTCTTCCGAGTTATATCCATCAATTCCCCCATATCTTTACTCATGAACGGTAATTTTCTCATCCCCCAGCAGTCTGCCTGTGGGTTCTTCGTCCAGAACACAATGCAGTCTACTGCCTCAGGCAGCAGGGATATACGGCTCACCTGCTTGCGGTTAAACTGGTTCACTACATCCACATGGCCTTCTCTCAGCCTCTGGCAAAACCAGTCGAAATAGAACGCAGGTATGTCCGTCCGGCGGCTGGCACTGATAATCATGGCACCAAAGCCTCTCTGCTTGTCATTTTTCCGAACAGCTCTGGATGGCTCTCTCGCATCATCCCCAGCACATTCTCCTTCAGTTCTAGCGGCAGATGCTCTGCATCCGCAATAATCTGCCTGTTGATGGCAGCACTTTCTTCCGGCGTGATTTCCAGCATCTCATCTATGCTGATGCCATAGTACTCCGCCAGCCTGTCCACGTCCCCTGCCTTAGGCAGCACTTTACCGGTCTCCCATTTGTCATACTTCCCCAGGGTAACTCCTACTCCATGAGCCACATCCTTGCGGGTAACTTCCCGTTTCCGCCTTAGCTCCGGCAACTTACGCATATAAAACTGCTCTAACGTCTCTCCAGTCATATAATCCCCCTCTACAATCATTGAAAGCAATATATCGGTAATAATAATCTGCACATGTGCGGGCAAAATAAAAATCCCTCCAACCATATTTTACCATGGTTGGAGAGATAGCGACATATTTGTCGATAATCTGCCTTGCCCTACAAAGAGAACGGCAAGGATTTTTGCGTTATGCCGATTTGCTGATGGCTGTGGTAAAGATTGTTTCGAGAAGCGTCAGGGCACCTCGATAGCCTATGTAGGTCTTATTCAGCACCACGTCGTAGGACACAGGGTAGCTGACCTCCACGATATGGCCCTTAAGTTCCTTGACGATATCACGCTCCCAGCTGGTGCCGAAGATGACCGGGGGCTTGTGGCCGTAGTCCTGCTCTTTCAGCAGCCTGCCTACAATGTAGCCGTCTTCCACGAATTCCACTTCGGCGGCCACATCTTCGGCCAGATGCTTGTACTGCTCCCTGATGGCCTCCTGGTATTTCTCCGGGGTGTGGTCGGTGATGATCTGTTTCGCCGGAATCAGGCCCAGCTGGTTCACCAGAAACTTGTTCAGGGCCAGATTGTAGGCCGCATCGCTTACCACTGAGTAAGCTGCGGGCAGGCCCCACCAGTATTCGGCGTAGAAATCTGTGAAGTGTTCCAGATAGTAGTAATACTCCTTTTCCTCCTGCTTGATGAAGCTCTCGGTCTGCACCTCGTTTTCCTTGGCAAAGGCGGCGATAGCCCGCAGGAACTCGGCTACCTGCTTGGCGCCGATGGGCAGCACCGGCAGATGGAGGTAGGGTTGGTCGTACTTCTTTTCTAACAGCTTCGCCGTCTTAAGGCCCAGCCAGGGGCCTATCACCAGATTGAACTCCGCATTTGGAATGGTGAGCCATTCCTTCACGCCTTGGCAGCCGTGGCCGAAGAGGATATTCACCTGCCAGCCGGCACCTTCCAGAATGCGCTTCAGTTCCGTCAGATCCCCACGCCAGAAGGTGTTCTGGAAGGGCAGCTCTGACCAGACATTGATGAGGCCCTTTTTCTTTTCGCCTTTCTTGGCGTACTTGTCCACATACTGCTCGATAATGGCCTCGGTGACTATCTCATGGCCCGTGAAGTTGTTGCCCTTGAAGCCGCCTGTTTCGGCTGACACAATGGGCACGCCCTTTTCCTGATAGCGGGCCACCACGGCGCCAATGTCGTCGCCCACAATCTCGGGGATACAGCCATTGAGCACTACGAAAAGGTCGGCGTCCATAATCTTCAGGGAAGCCTCTATGAGCTGGTCAAGGTGCTTCGCCCCGCCGAAGACTACGTCCTTCTCCTGCAGGTTGGAGCTGGGAGGCACGGCGCCGCCGGAGTAGCCGCCCCCCTGATAGCCATTGTAGAATACCAGGCTGGTATACTGCTTGTCCACGCAGCCGGGACCGCAGTGGGTGATGGGGATAGCCCCCGGAATGGCACTGACCGAATGCAGGGCACCTAAGGCACAGCCGTAGCGCACCTGGCTGATGGAATTGGTCTGGCCGTTTTCATTTTTCTTGATCTTAGGCATTGGCTGCCTCCTTTCTCTCCTGCTCCGCCCGATACTCTGCCTCGTCAAAGGCCGCCAGTTCCGGATGCTTGGCGAGAATGTAGGCGTCCTTCTGCTCCAGCCACCACTTCTTGTAAGGCAGCTTCACATGCTGCTTGATATCGTCATGGAACTTCTTGTGAGCCAGAATCTCAAGGATGGTTTCGCCCAGATTCACAATGCCGTCATAGCCGATGGCAATATGCTCATCACCCAGCGGCGCAGCGGGAATCCCCAGGCGGGAAGCCAGCGGTGCCAGGCCGTTGTGGCGGATCAGCAGGAAGTCTGACTGATTCTCCTGCAGGAAGGCATAAAGCTGGTATTGCTGGCGGTTGGACACGTGGAAATTCTTCACCTGGCCGTAATGCTCATTGAGGTGGCCCAGAGAATCTTCCCGGGCATCGCCACTGTCGTAAACCGGGTCATGGTGGAAGGTCAGAGAGCCCTCCACTTCCACCTCTAATTCGCGCAAAACCTGAATCAGGCCGTGAGCGTAAGCAGAGCCGGTGGCCACAAAGCCCTTGACTCCCTTGAGCTTTTTCTTCAGCTCCTCAATCTTGGGCTTCACCCGGGCGTGCTCCCTGGCAATGAAATCTTCCACCAGATGTTCCCGATGAGTGACCCTGGCCAGTTCACGGAGCCAGGCATCAGTGCCAGCAAAGCCGTAGGGCATGGGGGCCTTCACCTCTGGCACGCCGAAGTGCTGTTCCAGGGCCGCCGCCATATAGGAAGACAGGGTATAGCAGAAGCCCACGGTGGCCGCGGCCTCAGACATCTGGGCCAAATCTTCCACGGAAGCCAGATCCACCACATAGTTGACCCTGAGGTTCAGATTGGCCAGCAAAGGGGTGAAGACATCGGAACCCCAGAGGTTGATGACATTCACCAGATCCTCCTGCTTTTTCGTAGGATTCCTGCGCACAATCTGACGCAGGATACCGTGCTGGGTGGCATCAAAGCCCGTGCTCCAATGCTTGGAGCGGAAGCCCTCGCAGGCCAGGGGGATTACGGGAATGCCCAGTTCCGCCTCCTTCTCGTCTGTAATGCTCTCGATATCCTCACCGATGATGCCCGTGGCGCAGGAGGAAGCCACGAAAATAGCCTGCGGCTTGTAGCGCTCCCAGGCGTCATCAATGGACTGCCGCAGCTTGTCAGCCGCCCCGAAGACCATGTCGCTTTCCAACAGGTTGGTATTGATGATGCGGATATTCTCTACCTCAAAGCCCCGCATGGCCAGTCCGTTGCGATAGATGTTGTTGTAGGGCACCTGGCCGCCACCGCAGCCGATGGGAGCGTGCTGGATGAGCACCGCGTCCCGCACATTGCCCGCCTGGCATTCCACCATCTGCTCGCTGCAGACAGACCCCTGGGTAAAAGGCCCCTGAAGCTCGCACAGGCGGCAGTTCCCTCCGCAGCCTGTGCCCCGCTCCCGCTGACCTCTCAGCTCATAGCTGGACTGCTTGTGCAAGTCCTCCGTGGTGCCGTCCCAGGCGATGATAGTGCCCAGGCGCTGCTCCCGCTGCTCTACGGAGGCAATGTCCAAGTTGATTTTTTTAGGCATAAGCTCTCCCCCTGTCAGATGCGGTAATCGTCCTCTACATTGTCCATGAGACCGTATTCAAGCAGGATTTCCTCCAGCCGATCCTGGGTCATGGGCTTGGGAATGACGAACATCTCATTTTCCTCGATTTTCCTGGCCAGCTGCCTGTACTCGTCTGCCTGCTTGGCCTGGGGCTTGTACTGGATGACAGTCTCCTTGTGGATTTCGGCATGCTGCACCACATTGTCACGGGGCACGAAGTGAATGAGCTGGGTGCCCAGTTCCTCTGCAAAGGCCCGCAAAAGCTCAATCTCCCTGTCCACATTGCGGCTGTTGCAGATGATGCCCCCCAGGCGCACACCGCCCTTGGCCGCATAGCGGGAAATGCCCTTGGAAATATTGTTGGCGGCGTAGAGGGACATCATCTCGCCGCTGGCCACAATGTAGATTTCCTTGGCCTTGCCCTCGCGGATAGGCATGGCGAAACCGCCGCAGACCACATCCCCCAACACATCGTAAAAGACATAATCCAGGTCATCGGTATAGGCACCCAGGCGCTCCAAGAGGCCGATGGAAGTGATGATGCCGCGTCCGGCGCAGCCAACCCCCGGCTCCGGGCCGCCGGACTCCACGCAGCGGGTGCCGCCAAAGCCCGTCTTTAAGATGCTGTCCAGCTCCACCTCGTCACCTTCGTCCCGCAGGGTGTCCAGCACAGTCTTCTGAGCCAGTCCCCCCAGGAGCAGGCGGGTGGAATCCGCCTTGGGATCGCAGCCCACCACCATGACATTCTTTCCCAGCTCCGTCAGTCCCGCCGTGAGGTTCTGGGTAGTAGTGGACTTGCCAATGCCGCCCTTGCCGTATATTGCAATCTGTCGTAACTCCTTAGCCATCTCAATCTCTCCTTATCCAATCATCAGCCATGCGAAAAAGTATCCTTTACCCGGGGCAGTCCCCCATAAACCTCCTTGCTGAAATTATTCTTGCCCGGAATGCCCACGGCATCCGCCCGGCAGTGCTGGCAGTGGCGGAAGACATCAATGTACTTCCCCGCCTCTGCCCGGGCCACAGACAGATCCACGCAAGATGGGGCCTCGCAATCCTTCAGGTCATGCTGGGGTATCAGGGGAATGATATTGTAAATCGTCGCCCCTGCTTCCTTGACAGCCTTGGCTATGGCCCCTATATGGAAACGGTTGATCTCATTGACCAGTACCGTGTTGACTTTGACCGTCACCCCGGCGGCAGCCACCTTGCGGATGCCGGCGAGCTGATTTTCGATGATGATGCGGCCGGCCTCCTCGCCTTCATAGCGCTTGCCATGATAGACCAGCCCGTTGATCATCTTCGCTTCGATGGCAGGGTCAACGGCATTCACCGTCACCGTCAGGGTATCAATGCCCGCCTCGATGACCTCCTGCGCACGCTCATTCAGCAGTAGCCCGTTGGTGCTCATGCACTTCAGCAGCTGGGGGAATTTCTCCCCCAGCAGGCGGAAGGTCCTCAGGGCGTTATCCGTGGCCAGGGTGTCCCCCGGCCCGGCAATGCCGATGACACTGAGCTCCGGGCAGAATTTCAGGGCCCGCTCCACATAGGTCACGGCTTCCTCCGGCTGTATCACCCTGGCAGTTACCCCCGGACGATTCTCCTCCTCATTTATCTTCCTGTCGCAGAAGCGGCACTCCAGATTGCACCCCGGCGCCACCGGCAGATGGATCCGCCCCCGGTTCTGCTTCGCCCCAAAGCAGGGATGCAGCTCCCGCACTCTCTCCTTGTCCATAGGGGTACCCCCTTCAATACTTCACACTCGCTCTTTCCTTGTTCACCTGATACTTGTGTATCTGGCGGACAGCTTCCTCTATGGTTATCTCCTGCACCTCCAGCGGCAGGACTCCTTCCCTTTCCAAAGCCTTCTGGGCTCCCGGCCCAATGGCCTCGGCAGCCACATAAAGGCAGTCGGATAAATTCTGCACCGCCTCCCGCATGGCTTTCTCATCGTGAAAGCCGTGACGGCAGGGTGGGTGCCCCGCTCTCTTCTCCACCTCAAGATAAGAGCCGTCCTCCTGCACCTCCAGGACGACGAACCCCTCCGCAGCGCCGAAGTGCCTGTCTATCTTTGCCCCATCGCTGGAAGCAAAAGCTACGCGATACGACATCCAATCACCCTTTCCATCAGGAACTGGCAATAAATAAATTTTAAGATAGGACGCAGGATAAATCTCCATAGGCTAGGCGGAGGAAGGAGGCATAGCGGTGCTATGTCGACTGACGACAACAACGCATATGGAGATTTAGACAAGTCAAATCTAAAATTTATTTATGAACAGTTCCTTAACCCAGCAGCTTCTTGCTGAAATACCGTTCCGCCCTGTCTATGACCGGCACCACGATATTTCCCCGCCCAACCTCTGCGGCCAGCTTCAAAGCAGCGGCCAGGGCCGCGCCGCTGGAAGAACCGGCGAAGATTCCCTCTTTAAGAGCCAGACGGCGCACCGCCTGGAAAGCCTCCTCATCCGTGATCTTATAAACCTTGTCAATGAGGGATATATCCATGGTCTTTGCGATGAAATCATTGCCAATCCCCTCTATCTCATAGTCACCATGCTCCCCGCCCCCGATAATGGAACCGTAGGGGTCAGCCAACACCCCCTGGATGGCGGGGTTCCTTTCTTTCAAATACTTCACAATGCCGGAAAAAGTGCCGCCGCTGCCGGCTCCCGACACCAGATAATCCACCTGCCCGTCCAAGTCCTCATAAATCTCCGGCCCGGTAGTCTCATAATGGGCCCTTGGGTTGGCAGGATTCTCAAACTGCTTCAGGGTAATGGCTCCGGATATCTCCTGCCGCAGCTCCTCAGCCTTCGCCGCCGCTCCCAGCATGCCCCCGGCCCGCGGCGTATGCACCAGCTCTGCCCCCAGAGACTGCATCAGAGTCTGCTTCTCGGCAGAGAACTTCTCCGGCACCACGAAAATCACCCGATAGCCCCTGTTCAGCGCCGCAAAAGCCACCCCCAGGCCGGTATTGCCCGCCGTAGCCTCAATGATGGTGCCCCCCGGCTGCAGGGAGCCATCCTGCTCCGCCGCCTCAATCATGGCCCTGCCCACCCGGTCCTTGGCGCTGCCCCCCGGGTTCCACAGCTCCAGCTTGGCAAAAAGCCGTACGCCCTCCGGCAATTTGAAATGTGTCAGCTCAACGAGCGGCGTATGCCCGATGAGCTCCTGCATGGATTTGAAATATCTCATGGTGGCTTTTCTCTCCTGTTCTATATTCCCCGAACGCCTTAGCATGCTACCGCCTGCTTGCCTCTATGGCCTGATTGAGGTCCTGCAGCAGGTTGCCCTTGTCTTCAATGCCCACAGAGAAGCGAATCAGATTATCCGTGATGCCCACCTTCTCCCGCGTCTCCCTGGGGATAGCCGCATGGGTCATGGTGGCAGGATGGCAAACCAGGCTCTCCACGCCCCCCAGGCTCTCTGCCAGAGCAATAAGCCCCAGCGCCTTGAAGAACTTCCCTACCTCATGTCCTTCCGTGAGCTCGAAGGAAATCATGGCCCCGCCATTCTTGGCCTGCTGCTGATGAACCTCAAAGCCATTGTGGCTGGTAAGCCCCGGATAATAGACCTTCTTCACCTCCGGGCTGCCCTCCAGCCACTCGGCCAGATACTTGGCATTCTCCGTGTGACGGTCCAGCCGCACCCCCAAAGTCCTGATGCCGCGAATCAGCAGGAACGCATCCTGCGGCCCCAGCACGCCGCCGGTGCTGTTCTGGATGAAAGCCAGCTGCTCCGCCAGCTCTTTGTCCTTCGGCACCACCAGGCCTGCCACCAGATCGCTGTGCCCGCCCAAATACTTGGTGGCGCTGTGTACCACGATATCCGCCCCCAAGGCCAAAGGCTTCTGCAGATACGGGGTCATAAAGGTATTATCCACAATAACCAAGACCCCATGCCTGTGGGCCAGCTCTGCCACCGCCCTGATATCCGTGATGGACAGCAGGGGATTGGCAGGGCTCTCGATGATGATGGCCTTCACCTCAGGGGTGAACTTCTCCTCCAGGGTCACGGGATTTCCCGTGTCCTCCAGGGCATAGCTCAGGCCAAAGTGGGAAAACACCTTGTCCAGCACCCGGAAAGTGCCGCCGTACACATTGCTGGACAAGAGAATCTTATCCCCGCTCCTGAAAAGGCTCAGCACCGCCGTGATGGCCGCCATGCCCGAAGCAAAGGCAAAACCTGCCTCCCCGCCCTCCAGCTGGGCGATAAGGCTCTCCAACGCCGCCCTGGTGGGATTGCCGGTGCGGCTGTACTCCCAGCCCTCCCGCAACTCCCCCAGCCCGTCCTGCTGGAAGGTGGAAGTCTGGTAAATGGGCACTGTGACAGCCCCCGTATGCTTGTCACCATCAATGCCACCGTGAATCAGTAAAGTATCAAAAGCTGTATGGCTCATAAAATCAATCCCTTCCTTTAATGTCCCTGTTTCTCTGCCAGCAGGAAGTGGATGTGCTCCGCTGCCTGCTGATGGTCGGTGCGGCCTGCAAAGAAGTGCCGCTGTATATCATCGGGAGTTTCATGGGTGCGGATCACAAACCCCTCCGCCGAAAGAATCTCCCGCATTTCCTCAAGGGAATACCCATGCCCCATGGGCTCCCCTAACTGCTCCGTAAGCTCTGCCAGCCGCCCCACCCCGGAAGAAGCATCCTCAAAGGTGCTGTCATCCGGGAAGTCCAGCACAAACTGGCTACCTGCCGCAGACAAGGCGCTGACACTGCCCACGAAATCCCTGAACGCCTTCCCTGTCAGGTAGTAGGAAACACCCAGCAGGGAGAAGAAAGTGGGCACATGGGGGCTGTAGCCGCTGTGCAGAAGCGTCCTGCCCAAATCCTCCTTTTCAAAATCTATGGCCCCGTAATGAACATTTGGGGGAATCTTCCAGCGCAGCTCGTGTATGCGCCGCAGCTTGTAGGCCTGGGTGTCAGGGTGATCCAACTCGAAGACCTGCACCGCCTCATCGGAATTGCGGAAGGCAAAGGTATCCATCCCCGCCCCGCAGATGACATACTGGCAGGCCCTCTGCCTGCCGGCGAACCTTTCCAGCGCCCGCTCGGCAAAGGCCACCCGGGAAAGAGCAATAGGGGAAAAGTACCTGTCCATCTCGTCGAAAGCCTGCAGGCTCTCAAAACCATACATGGGTTTATGATGGGCGGCTTCAGCCTGCCCTTTCAAAAGGTCCCCTATTTTGTCATACTCATCCTTGCCAATGATGTCATAGGCCAGGTAATCATCGAAAATCTTGTTTTTTCCCAGCATGGAATGGTAGGCTCTGGCAAAGGAGCAGAGCTTGGCGGTCATGCTTTCCTGGGCGGCAATCATGAAAATCCCTCCTAAGAGATGACTTGTACCTGATGATGAATTCTCCCTTGACACTGCAACAACAACGCATGGCAGACACATCCTTTCCAATATCAGACAAACAAAAAGAGGCCTTGCACAGGAAATAATCCTGCACAAGACCTCTGGTTCTTCCAGTCAGTCCCTCCGTCTTTGGACGATGGGTTAATGTTACACCATTACACCCATCGTGTCAATAGGTTTTATTTACTTTCTTCATTCCTCAGATAAAATACTCAATGGTCCGCTCCGGCGTGCGCTTGGTGCGGCTGTCGAAGATAAACACGAAAAAGCACCGCCGAAGCGGTGCTGGAATCTCATATGGCAGGGGTAGCTGGACTCGAACCAACGCATGCGGGATTCAGAATCCCGTGCCTTACCAACTTGGCGATACCCCTGTGAGCCTTGCGGCTGTCAACAAAAGATATTATAGCGGAGCTGCCTGCTCCTGTCAACAATTTTTTTGCCCTGGGGCAAATTTTCTTTGCCGCAAACAATTGACCGATGGGACAGAACCCTCTGGAAAAAATCGCTCATTTGCGGTATAATGAATTAACTATCTGTTCACGTATTGTTAAGAGGAGGAACCGCCATTATGGACATCAAGTACGATGTGGCCATCACAAACATCGGCAAGCTCGCGCGCACTTTCCTGGAGAACAACAGCAGCACCATCCTGCTGGATGAGGGTATCCGCCCGAACCTGGCCGACATGGTCATCGAGCATACCCACGGGGAACTGGCTGAGGACATCAAGAAGGGTGACCACCTGCTCATGGGCGGCATCAAGTACACCGTGGAGAAGGTTGGCGATGACGTGAACCAGAACCTCAGGGAAGAAGGCCACTGCACAGTGGTATTCAACGCCGAAGGCTCCATGCCCGGCCAGATCATCGTCAAAGGCCCCGCCCAGCCCGTCGTCACCGTAGGCGCACATATCACCTTCACCAAGAAATAAACCCGCCTCCCCCTTTCTGCTTTGGCATGGAAGGGGGATTTTTTGGCCCTCCCTATCTGCTGCCACGTGTAAAATATGAGCGACTTAGGGCGTGTTGATTAAATGAGCTTGGCCCAGATTTGCGGGGATTGGCTGTCCATTGCAAGGCGACAAACCGGAGGCATAGCGGTGCTATGTCGAGGATTTGTCAACGCAGCAGGGACAGTCAAGAGCCGTGAAGATGGG
>JAGBLH010000234.1 GCA_017635515.1 Selenomonas sp. | reverse complement strand
GTTGGAGGAGATTGCATTGGAGAAATATTCACCCTCGGAGATTGAGAAAAAGTGGCAGCAGAAGTGGGAGGAAAATGAGGTCTACAAGACGGAGATGGACCCGGAGCGCCCGAAATACTACGCGCTGGAGATGTTCCCTTATCCTTCCGGCAACCTGCACATGGGTCATGTGCGGAACTATTCCATCGGCGATGTGATGGCCCGCTACAAGACCATGGAGGGCTTCAATGTGCTCCATCCCATGGGCTTTGACTCCTTCGGCATGCCTGCCGAGAATGCCGCCATCAAGCACGGCGTGCGTCCCGGGGACTGGACCTACAGCAATATCGAAAATATGATCCGCCAGCAGAAGGGCATGGGCCTGTCCTATGACTGGGACCGCAAGGCCATCACCTGCAGCCCTGACTACTACAAGTGGACCCAGTGGCTCTTTGAGCTCTTCTACAAGCGGGGGCTGGCTTACAAGAAAGAAGCATCTGTGAACTGGTGCGACACCTGCGGTACGGTGCTGGCCAACGAGCAGGTCATTGACGGCAAGTGCTGGCGCTGCGACAGCGAGGTACACAAGAAAGACTTGTCCCAGTGGTTCTTCAAGATCACTGACTATGCCGACAGACTGCTGAAAGACCTGGATAAGCTCGAGGGCTGGCCGGAGCGGGTCAAGACCATGCAGGCCAACTGGATTGGCCGCAGTGAAGGCCTGGAGTTCAATATCGACGTGCCCCAGCTGGGTGAGAAGCTGTCCGTCTACACCACCCGCCCGGACACCGCCTATGGCATTACCTTCGTGGCTTTGGCTGCCGAGCACCCCATTATCGAGAAGCTTATCAAGGACAATCCCAAGGCTGAGGAAATCAAGGCTTTCTGCGAAAAAGCCCGCAACCAGTCCGAGATGGAGCGCACCTCCAGCGAGTCTGAGAAGGAAGGCGTCTTCACTGGTATCTATGCGGTGAACCCCTTCAACGGCAACAAGGTGGAACTGTGGGTCACCAATTATGTGCTGGCTGACTACGGCACTGGCGCTGTCATGGGCGTACCTGCCGGCGACCAGCGCGACTGGATGTTTGCCAAGAAGTACAACCTGCCCATCATCATCACCTGCCAGCCCCAGGGCGTGACCTTGAAGCTGGAGGAGATGGATCATGCCTATGACGAGAAGAGCGGCGAGCTGGTGAACTCCGGCGAGTTCGACGGCATGGAAATGCACGCTGCCATGAGTGCCATCATGGACAAGGCGGAGAAAGAGGGCTTCGGCCAGCGCAAGGTGAACTACCGCCTGCGCGACTGGCTCATTTCCCGTCAGCGCTATTGGGGTGCTCCCATCCCTGTCATCCATTGCCCTCACTGCGGCGAGGTGCTGGTGCCGGAGGAAGACCTGCCGGTGAAGCTGCCTGAGAATGTGTCCTTCGAGCAGGGGGCGGTTTCTCCCCTGGCCCAGTGCGAGGAGTTCGTGAACTGCAAGTGTCCCAAGTGCGGTGCCGATGCCAAGCGTGAGACGGATACCATGGACACCTTCATCTGCTCCTCCTGGTACTTCCTGCGCTACACTGACCCCCACAATGAGGCGGAGCCTTTTGCCAAGGACAAAGTGAACTACTGGGCACCTGTTGACCAGTACATCGGCGGCATCGAGCATGCTATCCTGCATCTCCTGTATTCCCGCTTTTTCACCAAGGTGCTCCACGATGCAGGGCTGGTGGGCTTTGATGAACCCTTCAATAACCTGCTGACCCAGGGCATGGTCATCAAGGACGGCGCCAAGATGAGCAAGTCCAAGGGCAACGTGGTTTCCCCGGAGGAAATCATCGAGAAGTACGGTGCTGATACTGCCCGTCTCTTCATCCTCTTTGCGGCTCCTGTGGACCGTGACCTGGAGTGGAGCGACCAGGGCGTGGAGGGTTCCTTCCGCTTCCTGGCCCGGGTCTGGCGCATCCTCTCCCACTTCGAGGAGACCATCAAGCATGCTCCTGACGGCTATGATGCCGCCTCCCTCACCAAGGAGGAGAAGGAGCTGCGCCGCATCCTCCACACCACCATCAAGAAGGTGACGGAGGATGTGCGGGACCGCTTCATGTTCAACACCGCCATTTCCTCCATCATGGAGCTGGTGAATGCTTTCTACGCTTTCGATAATGACAATAAGGAAGTCAATGCCGGACTGGTGAAGGAGCTGGCTTCTGCCCTGGTGCGCATGCTGGCTCCCTTTGCTCCCCATATCACTGAGGAACTCTGGCACAATCTGGGCGGCGAGGGCTCAGTCCATGCCCAGAAGTGGCCTTCCTATGAGGAAAGCGCCCTGGTGCAGGATGAGGTGGAAATCGTGCTCCAGATCAACGGCAAGGTCCGTGACAAAGTCATGATTCCTGCCGGCATTGACCGCGCCGAAATGGAGAAGGTGGCCATGGAACTGCCTCGTGCCAAGGAACTCACTGAGGGCAAGACTATCGTGAAAGTTATCTGCGTACCGAAGAAGCTGGTGAACATCGTAGTGAAGGGCTGATAAAAATGCTGCAAGCCTACGCCGTAGAAAACCTCAGGCCAGGCATGATAGTGGGCCGTGATGTGATTGAATTTGACGGGGGGGTGCTGCTAAGTAAGGGGCAGAAGTTGACAAGCGAAAGCATCTGCAGCCTTTTGGCGCGCCCTATCTTTTCCGTCTACATAGAGGAGACTGCTGAGGTGGTGGAAATCCCCGGCAAAGAACATCTGCTGGACAGTGATTATGTGTCCTGCTATGAGCGTGCCCATGAGCAGGTGAAGCGCCTGATGCTGGGAATCTCGCAGGATGGCAGGCTGGACAGGGGCCTGCTGGATGTCATCGTGGCAGACATCAACCACGACCTGGCTCCTGATGGGGCCAAGGCTATCTCCCAGATCCATAATATGGAGAAGGCAGGAGCCTACCTCTTCCATCACAGTCTTCAGGTAGGCATTCTGGCAGCCCTCATGGGGCGCTGGCTGGAGTGGGGGCAGGAGAAGCGGGAAGAGCTCATCACCGCAGGCCTCCTGCATGATGTGGGCAAGCTTGGCATTGGGAGTGAATTGCTGGACAAGGTAGAGCCTCTGACGGCGGAGGAGTTTGCCCATATACGCCGCCATACGGAGTATGGCGTAGCCATGCTGATGAATGCCGGGGAAAAGAGGGAAGGCGTCCTCTCCGGCGCTGGCCAGCATCATGAGCGCTGTGACGGCACGGGCTATCCCTTGGCTTTGACCAAGGCGGATATTTCCGATTTCGGCAGGATTGTAGCCTTCCTTGACATTTACGATGCCATGGCCAGTGACAGGGCCTTCGTGCACAGATTCTCGCCCTTCGAGGCCTTTGCCGCCATGGTGGATGATACCATGGTGGGCAAGCTGGACCCCGAGTTCTCGGTGCTCTTCATGCGGCAGACCTGCAGGGCGTTGCTTGGTGCCTGGGTGGAGCTATCCAATGGAGAGCGGGGACGCATTGTGTATATCCCCGAAAGCCGCATCAAGGCCTTGCCCATGATACATACGGTGCATAATGAGTTCATTGACCTTGAAGCCAGGACGGATCTGAAGCTGAAGGCTATCCTGACGGCTGCTGAATTAGAGACATAAAAAATTCCCTTCGACGGATGCAGGTTCCGTTGAAGGGAATTTTTTTGTTCATGGGAGTTACATTCTGCCAAGGATAGCACGTGCTACATGCACGCCGCTGGCGCTGGCCTGGGAGAGGCCGCGGGTGACGCCTGCGCCATCGCCGATGGCGAAGATGTTCTTGTGCTCAGTCTCCAGCTCCTTGGTGAGAACCACGCGGGAACTGTAGAACTTCACCTCTACGCCGTAGAGAAGGGTGTCGTCGTTGGTCATGCCGGGGGCTACGGCGTTCAGGGCCTGGATCATTTCGATGATGTTGTCCAGGTGGCGCTTGGGCAGCACCAGGGATAAGTCTCCTGGGGTAGCAGCCAGCGTGGGCACCGTGAAGCTCTTGGCCATGCGGTGGGCATTGGTGCGGCGCCCCTTCATGAGGTCGCCGAAACGCTGGACGATGATGCCGCCGCCCAGCATGTTGGAGAAGGAGGCGATGCGCTTGCCGTACTGGTGGGGCTCTTTGAAAGGCTCGGTGAAGCGGTTGCTCACCAGGAGGGCGAAGTTGGTGTTCTTGCTCTGAAGCTTGGGGTCGCTGTAGGAGTGGCCGTTGACAGTCATGATGCCATCGGTGTTCTCCATGACCACGTGGCCGTGGGGGTTCATGCAGAAGGTGCGGACGGAATCCCCATAGCGCTTGGTGCGGTAGACCAGCTTCGCCTCGTAGACCTGGCTGGTGATGTGGTTCCAGACCTCATCGGGAGTTTCCACCCGCACGCCTACGTCTACGCGGTTGTTTTCCTGCTGGAGGCCCAGGCGTTCGCACTCGTGGGAGAACCACTCGGCCCCCGCGCGGCCCGGGGCCACGATGAGGTATGCGGCTTCGATTTTTTCGCCGCTTTCCAAGGTGATGCCGTTGGTGCCATGGCCATCGGATTCGATGTGCTCCACAGGGCACTGGAAGCGGAACTCCATCTTATCCTTCAGGTGCTCATAGGTGGCCTGGAGCATTTTCAGGTTGTTCTCAGTGCCCAGGTGGCGGACGCTGGCGGAGAGCAGATGCAGGTCATGCTGGAGGGCCAGACGGCCCAGGTCGGAGTTCTCTGTGGAAAACACCTGACTGGGGGCGCCGTGTTTCTGGTTGATTTTATCCACATAGTGGATGAGTTCCATGACTTCGCCGTCTTCCAGATATTCATTCAGCCAGCCGCCGAACTGGGTGGTGAAGTTGTACTTGCCATCGGAGAAAGCTCCCGCGCCGCCGAAGCCGCGCATGATGCTGCAGGGCTTGCATCCGATGCAGCTCTTGACCTTGCCGGTGGAAATGGGGCAGACACGGTTATAGATGTCCTTGCCGGACTCCAAGAGGATGATCTTCAGCTCCGGCTTCTTCAGGCACAGCTCATAGGCTGCAAAGATACCCGCGGGGCCGCCGCCCACGATTGCCACATCATACTTGTTCATACTTGCCCTCCTAAAGACATATGCGTTCTTACGCACAAAAAGCACGCAGAGAAAATTTTCGAGGAGACTTTTACAAGGTGCCTGCTGAAAATCCATCTGCGAATCATACATAATGGGATTGAATCTGAAACAAACCTTGCCTATTATAAATGAAGTGTTTACATAATGCAAGGATAATTTTAGAAAAAAATTATTCCTTGTATACTATGTGTATAGATATATAGCTTCTATATACAAATTATGGTATAATGTGTGTCATGCTGAAAACTTTATCAATGTAAAGGGGGAAATTCTTTGACACATGATATAGCCATTATCATTACCTTCGTTGTCTATATGCTCCTGATGATGAGCATTGGGGTCTACTATTACCACCGTACCCGCAATATGAGCGACTACTTCCTGGGGAACCGCAAGCTGGGAGCCTGGGTCACATCTCTTTCAGCCGAGGCTTCGGATATGTCCGGCTGGATGCTCATGGGGGTGCCGGGCTTTGCCTATGTGGCGGGGCTCAATGCAGGCTGGATAACCTTGGGCATTGTGCTGGGCACCTGGGCCAACTGGCGCTTTGTGGCAGCCAGGCTGCGCGTCTATACGGAACTGGCCCACAACTCCCTGACCCTGCCGGATTTTTTGGAGAACCGCTTTGAAGATACTTCGAGGCTTCTGCGGGTGATTCCTGCCATCTTCATCCTTATTTTCTTCGTCATCTACAGCGCTTCCGGCTTTGTGTCCGGGGGCAGGCTCTTTGAGACTATCTTTGGCATGGACTATACTTATGCCCTGCTGCTGTCTGCCGGGGCGGTGGTGTTCTACACCCTTACCGGGGGCTTCTTGGCAGTATCCCGCACGGACTTCATCCAGGGCGTGATGATGTTCTTCGCCATCCTGATCGTGCCGCTCTTTGCCATGATGCTCCTGGGAGGCCCTGGGGCTACAATTGAGGCTATCAATACCTACCATGTTTCCTTTTTCGAGCCTTTCCAGAAGGTGGACGGTACCACCATCACGGCCTTGGAGATCATCTCCCTGATGGGCTGGGGCATCGGCTATTTCGGACAGCCCCACATTCTCGTGCGCTTCATGGCCATCAAGAGCACCAAGGACATTCCTCAGGCTACCAATATCGCCATGGTATGGGTGGTGCTCTCTCTGGCTGCGGCCCTGGCCGTGGGCATGGTGGGCTCTGTGTTCCTCACTGAGCCGCTGACGGAAGCAAACCGTGAGACGGTGTTCCTGGTGATGACCAATACCATGTTCCCCTCCGCCATAGCTGGCATGATACTGGCAGCAGTGCTGGCAGCCATCATGAGCACCGCATCTTCCCAGTTGCTGGTGGCGGCTTCTGCCGTGTCCCAGGACTTCTATCGTTCCATCATCAACAGCAAGGCAAGCCAGCAGGAACTGGTCTGGGTCAGCCGCATTTCCGTGCTGGCCATTGCAGCCATGGCCATCGGCTTCGCCTTGAATCCCAACAGTTTCATCCTGGATATGGTGTCCTACGCCTGGGCCGGCTTCGGTGCCGCCTTCGGCCCCGCTGTGCTCATGTCCCTGTTCTGGCGCCGCACCACCAGGAACGGCGTGCTGGCAGGCATCGTGGTAGGCGGCCTCACCGTCCTCATCTGGAAGCAGTTCGCCTGGCTGGGCCTTTATGAAATCGTGCCCGGCTTCCTGTTCTCGCTGCTTGCTATCTATGTGGTGAGCCTCCTGGACAAGGCTCCCGCCGAGAGCATCACCCGCACCTTTGACGAGGTGGGGAGGAGCAGGATCTGAGCAGGGGCGTTTCATAAATCTCTAAAGAGCTAACAAAAGCCTTCCCCTTTAGGGGAAGGCTTTTGAGTCTGCCCACATATTTATGCAACGCTCCTGGAGAGAGTATATATTTCTTGCAAATTTTTTTTAGATATGCTATCCTGTGAGGGATGGTTTTAGTTCTTGAAGATTCTGGTGATAGCGAGGAGTGTGTGTCTGTGATGTTATTGAAGATAATGGAGAAGTCACATTTAGCTCCTGTGTATATCTGGAATGGACGTATGTCCGTTGGGGGGGGGGCATAGTGGCGTATTAGCTGATATAATTCAGAATAATGCGTCCATAATGCGTCCCGTCAAATCTATATTGTTATTAACAAGCCAAGCGTGGAAGTGCGCTTGGCTTGTTTGCGTGCGTAAAATTTTACGCTAAAAATAAATGATAAGGGAGCAAATGAGGATGAGTGAACGGGAAGTACTGGTATCTGTTATCATGCCAATCTATAACCAGGAGAAGTATATTGATGAGAGCCTTGGGAGTGTTCAAAGGCAGACATTGCAGGATATAGAGATTATCTGCATAGACGATGGTTCGAAGGATGCCACGCCGGAAATGCTGGACAGTTATGCAGCAGCAGATGAACGCATCAGGGTAATTCACAAAGCGAATAGCGGATATGGCCACACCATGAATATGGGACTGGATGCCTGCAGTGGAAAATATGTGGCCATCGTGGAGCCGGACGATTTCATTTCGGAAAATATGCTGGAAGATTTGTATCAGCTGGCAGAGAAGTATGAGACAGATTTCGTGAAGTCAGACTTTGCCTTGCTGGAGGGAGAGGCCGGTGCTTACAGGATAGAGCCTGTGAAGATATATGGAGACGACTCGCTTTACGGCAAGGTTCTGAATGAGGAAGAAAAAAGGATCTTACTCAAGGGATATCTGGCTTTCTGGTCTAGCCTGTACAGGCGCAGTTTCATAGAAAAGCACCATATCCGGTTCCATGAAACCCCAGGTGCCTCATATCAGGACACTGGCTTTTGGTTTCAGACCATCGCTTTGGCGGAAAGGGTATATCTTTCACCCAAGTATTATTATCACTATCGTCAGGACAACCCCAATGCTTCCATGAAAAGCAATGCCAAGGTATATGTGCTGTCGCAGGAATATGATTGGATAGAAGAACGTCTCAAGGAGCATGGTATCTTTGAATCATATCTTCCCCAATATGTCATGAGCCGCTTTGCCGGTGCCAGGGACACGGTAACTCGCCTGGCTGATGACTACCGTCTGGAATTCTTGTGGCACACCGCGGGTGTTTTTCGGCAGATGGACAGGGAAGACATGCTGGATACCAGCTTCATGTGGGCAGCAGACAAAGAAAAGCTCTGCAAGCTCATGACCAGTCCGGAAAAATACTACGAGGACATCTCAGCTTGGCCCAAATTACTGCACGAACTGACCAAGCCTTATGAAAAATTCTACATCTATGGGGCAGGCCAGCGAGGAGGCGCCATCTATCAGGCGCTGTCTCGTGAGGATCAGGAACGTTGCCTGGGTTTCCTGGTGACAGATGAAAGAGAGGCAGGCCGGTTCTTCTTTGGCAAGCTGGTACAGTGCCTGGAGTATGTCACCTTGGGCGAGAAAAACGGCATCCTCCTTGGGGTGACAGAAAAATATCAGGAAGAGATGCTGGCAGAGCTTGAGCGCAGACAGATAAAAAATGTCATAGTATTGCCAGGTCAAGGCGAGGCTTTGGCAAGCATGCCCCAAATTTCTGTCATTGTGCCCGTATACAATGTGGAGAAATATCTGGAAGCCTGTCTATTTAGCTTGGTGACTCAGG
>JAGBLH010000233.1 GCA_017635515.1 Selenomonas sp. | reverse complement strand
TCCTCCTGCCCTATGGGCGATAAAATTGTTAACTCCTACATATAGAGGCGAAAAAATCAACCCCTTCATAGGTAAGAGGACAAAACAGGCCACCTTGGTCACCCCAAAATAAAAAAAAGGAGCAGATTTTTCTGCCCCTGCATAACTCAGTCTTTCTTATAGTATTGGCACTCATAACCATCTGCCCGAAGAATCAGCCCCCGTGCCCATGGCGGTGTGCGCCCCATCTTCTCGCAAACTTCCTCCAAGGAGAGTTCCGGCTCCGCCTCGATGATAATTTCATCATGGACATGCATGACAATCCGTTCATCCCCAAGAGTCTGCATAGCGTAACAGAGTACGTCCCTGGCCACCGCCTGAGTGATATTTTCCACAAGCTTACCCGCAAAAGTCTCAATCCGTTCCCATTTCTTAGTAGTACCAATGCCCATATAAGTGATGGACTCGCCACCGAACCGATTCTCACCTATCCGTGGCTGCACATAGGATAAATGCCTGCCGCTCGGCAGTTCAATGAACAGCATGCCACTCCGGCAGACAAACTGTATGCCATGAGTTTCCGTAGTGGTTTTCTTCTTCACAGCCTCCTTGGCGGCCCTGTCCACATCCCACCAAAACTTCACGATATTAGGATTGGCCTCCCGCCATGCGTCAACCAATGGCTGAAGTTCATCTTCCTTCATGCCAGCCTCCAATGCTCCCATGGCCTTTAAAGCACCAACGGAGCCGCCATAGCCACAGGACAAAGTTGCCTGCTTACCCTTCTGCCGAAGTTCCCCATTCTGCCCATGCTTCACCACTGGCACATGGAACATCTTTTCGGCACAGGCGCAGTAAATATCGCCATCATTGGCAAAAACATCCAGTACCCATTGCTCCCCGGCCAACCACGCCAGCACCCGGCACTCAATGGCAGAGAAATCGGCCACAATGAATTTATAACCTAGTTTCGGCACAAAGGCTGTGCGGATAAGCTGGGAGAGCACATCCGGCACGGAATCATACAGAAGGTGCAGCGCATCATAGTTTCCCTGTCTGACCAGCTGACGGGCTTCATCCAAATCGGGCATACTGTTCCGAGCAAGATTCTGTAACTGCACCAGCCGCCCTGCAAACCTGCCGCTACGATTTGCTCCATAGAACTGGAACAAGCCTCTAGCCCTGTCATCTGCTCCAGCCACATTGACCATGGCAGTGTACTTCTTGACGCTGGATTTAGAGAGTTGCTGCCGCAAGGCAAGCAGTTCATGTACCTGCCCCGTAGTCTCCTTAAGCAGGCGTTCCACCTCTGATTTTGCCAATGAATCTACGGATATGCCGTTACTTGCCAGCCATTCCTTAAGCTGGATTGGAGAGTTGGGATTTTCCAATCCTGTGATGGCCTGTGCCCTTTGCAGATTCTCCTTTGTACACTTCTGACTGATTGCTATGGCATTTCGCACCAAAGGCATATCTACCAGAATGCCACGGTCATTTATCTCCTGATCCTGATGGTATTCCCGCCAAACTGAGTCCGGAACAGGAAACTTGGCCAGCCGTGCCTTGATGGCAAGTTCCACTTCCACATCACGCTGATTATATTTTTTGAACAGCTCCCACTTATCTGGCGCATCAGCAGGCAGATTACGCTTACGTCCACCATTGGTCTTGGTCGGCTTGCAGGGACAACAAAAGTAGTGGATAAGGTCTTGTCCTTCTGCCATTTTCTGCTGCTCTAAGCCCAGCACCGCACCTACTGACTTCAGCGACAGCGGCAGTCCCATATAGGCAGACCACACCATAGAACAATACCACGATGCCGGGTCTAGAAAC
>JAGBLH010000232.1 GCA_017635515.1 Selenomonas sp. | reverse complement strand
TGCCAATTACGTCGAACGTATTTTTCTCCGCAGAAACCACATTCTATCATATGGCTGAAGGCATATCTTCTGCCAAATCTGGGTATAGCTCCCACTTCACTGGAGTTTTGAGCAGCTCCTCGCCCAGTACGAATCTCCTGGGCCAAAGCAAAATCTTCCTTACTTATGATCGCCGGATGGTGTTCTTTCGTCAGGTATGAATCCAGCTCACCATTATTTTTACGACGTTTCTTGGTTATGGGATTAGCCGTATAGGTCTTGCCCTGAACTATGTCGCCAATATATTTTTCATTCTTTATGATATTATTCACTGTCGATACAGCCCAATTGCTACTACCACGCTTTGTTTTTACGCCCATGGCTTCCAATTCTTTGGCTATTCGGCTTCCGCCGACACCCTCAAGATATCTTTTGAATATAAAGCGAACAATATCTGCCTCCTTTTCATTTATGCTAAGCTGCTTGGTCTTAACATCATAATCAAAACCCAAACAAGCTGCGTAGCCAACCAACTCACCACGTAGCATCTTCATTCTAAGTCCTTTCTTGACATGTGCTGATATATTTTCTACTTCTTGCTGGTACACTGCACTGAGGATGGAAAGCAGGAGCTCCCCATCCATGCGAAGAGTGTTTATATTTTCCTCTTCAAATATGACTGCAATATGCCTGTCCTGCAATTCCCGCACATATTTCAGCACGTCCTGAGTATTTCTGGCAAATCTGGAAATCGATTTGGTAATTATGAGGTCTACCATCCCTGCGCGACAGGCATCAATCATTTTTTGAAATCCCATTCGTTTTTCAGTCTGGGTTCCTGATATAGCCTCATCTGCGTAAATATCTACTAATTTCCAGTCTTTGTGTTCAGCTATTTTCTGCCTATAGTAGTTAATTTGCGATTCATAACTGTTTTTCTGCTCCAGTTCATCAGTACTGACACGGCAGTAGGCTGCAACGTGATAGATTTTCGTATATTCTGCGGCCCTGCCATCGCTGCTCTTCTTTGATGATTCGATAATCCGAACATCCACTTCCATCCCCCCTCTCATTTTGTACCATGCCTACACTTAGTATACATGGTACAAAAATAATATGCAACACCATTGAGATATATTTTCTTTTAATGATCAGCCCTCTTAAAATTTATGAGGTTGATGATATTTGATATTAAGACGCTTGTGCGCTTCGTTATACTCTTCTTCAGTTATGTACTCCAGTTTTCGCAATGATATCAGCCAGGCCATCTGTTTCGCATACTCCACAGCATTCTTCCCTGCATCTCTGTCAATATCCTGTTTGGCTGTTGTCTCATCTGTAATATGATTGTCCATCATTTTTGACCTCCGTAATTATCATAGTTATCCAAACTCCTCAAGGAAGTTTCCTCATCCCAATAGTCGAGCCTAAAAGATGACCTATAGCCCTTAATCAGTGCCTTTTCCATCCTTATCATCCAATCAGGCTCCGGCCCATTATTTGGCCTGCCACACTCTTCATGCAATATGCGTGCTGCCTTACTGCCAGCGCGAATTATCTCGCTTTTAAAAATCAACAATAACTGCCACTCGGCATTCCTATCACAGGCTTTCAATTTCTGGATTAATTCCTTTGTCAGTAAAGCCTGATTATCCTCATAGAATTCCCATTCATCCATCAGCAGTCACCTTCCCACATTTTTTTGAAGGCTTTCCTGCTTTCTGTAAGCCTATGAGAAATTCTGGATGGATGCACATTGTAATATGCCGCTAATTCCTTAACAGAAAAACCATAGACATATCGCATCTGTAACAATTTCCGTTGTTCTTCATCCAGTTGATTGAAGGTATCTACAATCTCCACAACTGCAAAAGACCTGATTTTATCCCCCAGCAGCTTAGTCCCCAGCCGTTCTATTATCGCCTGCTGTTCCATGTATTTTTGCCTCTCTTCCCGCAATATGGCTCGATACTCATTCCATATAATTTTTCTGCCATAGAAATAATGGGGATTCTCAATCTTCATAAGGCACCTCCCGTTATGCACTTGGTAGCTTTTAAACCATCCTTCAGTAATTGAATAGTGATTTAAGATCCAAAAACTGCGCATTTTTCTCAAAAAATTTTTCCTTCATTTTTGATACTGAATGCCCACAGCACTTCCTTGCACGAAAAAAGCCATGGTCTCTATCAAAAACCATGGCTTCTACACTCAACATATATAATTGTCAGACTACATCTTCGGTCTGCCGCCTGCATTCTCCACAATATTTTTACAATCTGGATATCTATCGCATGACCAGAACATACCTTTCTTCCCTTTGACCATTCTCATATAGCCTTCACCACAGGCCGTACACTTCACAATTACTGGTGCTTCCTTACAATCTGCAAATTTGGCTCCGCACCCCTGTTGGTCTTCACACGCCCAAAACTTTCCATTAGCTCCGGCTATCTGTCGTAATTTTTTTCCACACTTTGGGCATACCCAGCTTTTGCCTGTTAGTTTTGTCCCAGCTTTTGCCTCAAAATCCGGCTTTCCCTTTTTATCCGGATAAGTTTGTTTACACTCAGGATATCCAGAACACCCCCAGAAAAATCCTTTTTTCCCCTTACGGCGCACCATAGCCTTTCCACAGAGCGGACATTTTACCGTTCCTGACATGGGCTGCAGATGAAGAATCGCTGTTGCCTCCACACAAGCAGCTACTGCATCCACCTTACCATTTATAAAGTCTTTTACATTTAGTCGTCCTTCCCGTATTTCCTCCAAACCATCTTCCCATTCGGCAGTCATATCCGGCCAGGTCAGCTCATCCGGCAGGAATTTTACCATAGATTCTGCCATCTCAGACGGCACCAGATATTTTTTCACCTTCTTCAGCAATCCGGAAGTAATCAAGGAGTCGATAATCCCAGCCCGCGTAGCTTCCGTGCCAATCCCCGAAACGGATTTCAGTTTGGAAACGGCTTCTTTATCCCTAGCATGCTTATGTATTTCCTTCATCGCCTGCAATAGCGTAGACGGCGTGAATCTCTGGGGAGGCTTTGTGACCTTGCTCAAGACGCGACCATCCTTGAATGCAGTTGACTCGCCCTCACCGATATCCGGCAAGGACTTTTCCGCTGCTTCATCATTACCATTCTGGGCATCCTGCTTCGTTTTTTCCTGACTATACAGACTCTTCCAGCCCTGCTGTATAATCTGTTTGCCTGTCGCCACAAAAGTTTCCCTAGCGCATTCAATATGAATTTTTATCGCATTAAACTTATACGCTTCATAGAATTGAGCCACATAGGCTATAGCCACCATCTTGTATAAGTTTTGCTCGATATCACTAAGCTGAGAAAGATCAACATTTTCTCTGGTGGGCACTATTGCATGATGAGCCGATATCTTACTATCATTCCAGGCTCTGCTGCGCAGACCGGTATTAGCATCCCTGCAATAATTTGCCAGTTCAGGAACACC
>JAGBLH010000231.1 GCA_017635515.1 Selenomonas sp. | reverse complement strand
TCGGAGTGCGTCGATACCGGCCCCCATTCCGGCGCGCTGGTGACACTCATGGCTGTCTGCGGCCTCACCCATAGGGAATCATATTACGATGTGGTCATGCTGACCTTGCTCAAGACTTTGGTAGTGTTCCTTTGCCTGGCTGTCTATATGCTGACGGGGATTAGCTGATGAAGATAGTTTTGTTTAAGGGAGGCTTTGTCTTGATTGGCCATGACCACAAGATGTCCCCCACTTCCATAAGTGGAGGCGGCAAAATACTAACAGACGGCGAGTTAATATCTCCCGCCTCGTTGAAAGGCCAATGTAGTTGAAAAACAGCCGAGCATAGTTAAATCGCTCGGCTGTTTTTATGTAGTGAAATTTAATTGTCCGACAAGGGGGCAAGTTCCTATGAAAGTGGAATGAACCAGAACAGTATGAGGCTTTTTGCCAAGGTTATTTCCAGGTGTTCCTGTACTTTCCAGGGGGTATACCTACCAGTTTGCTGAAGACGGACTGGAAGTAGTTTGAGTTGTTGTAGCCGCATTGCATGGCTATATCTGTAACGCTCAACTGGGTAGATAGCAGCAGGTTCTGGGCTTCGGCTATACGCAGCTGAGTGATGTACTGCATGGGGGAACAGCCTGTACATTCCTTGAAGATGTGTGACATATAGTAGGGGCTGATGCGCAGGCTGTCGGCAATCTGGGGCAGGGAAAGATCCTCTAGATAGTGGCTGTCAAGGTAGGCTTTGATATGCTGGCCCAGAGTGTAAGCAGAATCTGGGGGTTCCCTGCTTCCTTCAGGACTGCAACGGCAGTACCGTTCCAAAATCAGTAGCAGAAAAGCTTGGGCCAGGTGATTGCAGGCTTCCTGGTGAAGAGGCGAAGGCAACCCGTCGCTGATTTTCTTCATCTGTTGTAGCAGCTGGGTCATCAGGGGATAGGAACTGCCGGCTTTGATGATGGGAGAGGTCCCTTCCGGCAGGAAATGTCCCTCGGGCAAGTTGGCCATTTGCAGGTGTTTCAGTCCTAGGCTGGAGGCCAGGGTGGGAGAGGTGCCTCCCTGAGGTGAGAAGGAACGAAGGCAGCCCTTGTTTATGAGCACGATATCTCCGCGGCATACATAATGTGGGGTGTTATGTATGGTGCAGGTGCCGCTTCCCTTCATGATGAAGAGCATCTCAGCCAGTCCGCAGTAGTCTGCTGGCAAGGGAAGGGAACCGGAAGAAATGCTGCACAAATAGGAGAGCTGTAGTCCTTTCTCCTGGGCAAACACGGGATTTGCCGGTTCTTTGAATGTAAGCATTGACATAAAGACCGTCCTTTTAGATGTAAATGATAGCAAGAACGCAGTATACAAGTATAAACAAAGCAAAATAATAGAGAACAAAAAGACGTTGCTGTAATATAATAATCATCATAAGGTGAGTTGATGATTATGTCATGGTGATATGAGGATAAAATGTACCAAATGCTTACATAATCATTATACTAAAAAATCATTAAAAAACCAGTACTTTCAGAAAAAAGTACTGGCAGAAGGATTCATCTATGTAAAGGAGAGAATGCTTATGTTCAAATGGTTTCTGACCAATCCGGACAAGCCAAGGATCCAGGACCAGGAAGTGGTAAAGAAGATGTACCACTCAGCCAGGATTCAGGCTGTTACGGCCATGATTCTGGGCTATGGCATGTACTATGTGATGAGGATGACACTGGGCGTTGCCAAAAAGCCTATGATTGAAGCTGGTTTTACCCCCACAGAGCTGGGGGCCATGGGGGCTGGTATGATGGTGGTCATCGCCATCGGCAAGTGCGCCAACGGCTTTATTGCCGACCATTGCAATATCAAGAAAATCGTGCCTCTGGGACTTTTTGGTGCGGCCATCGTGAATGCTATTCTGGGTTTCAGTGATGCTTACTGGGTGTTCCTGGCCTTGTGGATCGTGAACGGTGTTTTCCAGTCCATGGGCTCAGCTCCCTGCATCGTATCGCTGGCCCAATGGTTTTCCAAGAGTCAGCTGGCTACCTATTACGGGGTTTTCAGTATAGCCCATTATGTGGGCGAGGGTGCCACTTACTTGGGTACGGCAATGATCATCGTGGCTCTGGGTTGGCATGCGGCCTTCTTCCTGCCCGGCGTGGCCTGCATAGTGCTGGCTTTCATCATGTATCGCTTCATGCGTGACAGGCCGGAATCTTACGGCTTGCCTTCTGCCAACGAGTTCGAGGGAGAGATTGTTCAGGAGCAGAAGGAGCAGGAGGTTTCCACCAAGGAAGCTCAGATGATGGTCATCAAGAATCCTTATGTCTGGTTGCTGGCCGCTGCTGCCATCTGCCTGGGCATTTCCCGCTATTCCATTAGCAGTTGGGGTGTCATTTTCCTGCAGGAGGCAAAGGGACTTGACCTGGTGACGGCGGGCAGTATCATGTCTCTTTCACCTATTCTGGGTGGTGTGGGGTCTTTCTTCTCCGGCATCATATCTGATAAGATTTTCAAGTCCCATCATTCGGTTACGACTATTGTCTTTGGCCTGGTGATGCTGGCTGGTATCGTGGGTGTTTGCTTTGTGCCTGAAGGGAATACCATGATGGCAGCTGCGTGCATTTCCATCTTCGGCTTCGGCCTGGGTGTCATTCTCTGCTTTGTGGGTGGATTGCTGGCTGTTGACCTGTGCCCCCGCAAGGCCACGGGCGCAGCTATGGGTGTCATCGGCCTGCTGGCCTACGGTGGTGCTGCCCTGCAGGATATTGTCAACGGCATGCTGATGGATTCTGCCAAGGTAGTGGTGGATGGCGTAACTACTTACCATTTTGGGGCCATTACTTCATTCTGGATCGGTTCGGTAGTGCTTATGACCCTGCTTATCGTCCCCACTCTCTGGGCTAAGAAACACAAGGAAAAAGAGGAGACTGAAAGCCATCATGCGGTAGCATGAAGCAGGATTTATGCCGATGGCAAAGAAGGAATAAAAAGTTTATTCGCAAGGCAGCCATGCCACGGCCAAGATAATGGAGGCAGATATTGATGGAGCAGCAGATGAAGATAAGCAATGGCCCCTATCTGATGGGGATGGCCGCAAGGCATGTTTTGCTGGCTTGGGAAACGGAGGAGCAGGGGAGATTCACGGTGCTTTACAGCAGTGAAAGGGGGGAGAGAAAGGCTGAAGTTTCTTTGGACAAGGAGCCGCCTTGCCGGGAAAATACTGCAGGCTGCTGCCTGTATACGGCAGCTCTTACAGATCTTGGGCCGGGTACGCGGGTATGTTATCGCATCTGCTATCAGGAGCAGGAGCTTTTGCAGGGCAGTTTCCTTATGCCTTCAGAGCATCCTGAGGCGCTGCATATAGTTACCCTGTCTGATTCTCATGTGTTCAATGACTCTAAAGAGTTCGCCGAGGCTGTCAGGCGGGAACAGCCGGATTTCATCATCCATGGGGGAGATATTCCTCCCGGGACAGGCTACCAGCATGAGCACTATTCCCGCCATTGGTTCCAAAAGATTCCCGAAATACTGCGTGAGGTGCCGGTTTACTATATTCCCGGCAATCATGATGATGGCCCCTTCTTTGACTGCTTTTTTGGTCGGCCCCAGTCCAAGGTCCTCCATGCCATGCCTGATGGCCGCGTGTTTTCCTTTGCCATGGGCCCTGCTTTCTTCCTGTTTGCGGACAGCAATCCCTGGGGACTCTTGGAAATGAATGCCGTAAACTCTGGTGTGGAACTGCCAGAGAAGGAGAGGAAGCATATATCTGAAATCCTCTCCTGGCTTGAGGATGAGCTGCATAGTCCCCAGGCCCGTAGTGCCAGATGGCGCATCCTGGTAGCTCACCATCCCTATACGGATGCTTTCAATAATAAATATCTGGTGCCTCTGGCGGAACGTTGCGGGGTGGAACTGGTGATTGGAGGACACCTGCACTACTATGTGAAGGCTATATCCAGCAACCCTGCCATAGGCGCCAAGACTGTCTATGTGTGCCAGGGCAGCGCCCAGGACCCAGAGGCGAAGCTGACGGAAAGTGATGGGGAGAAAAGACTCCTTGAAGATTTCCCGGAAGTGAT
>JAGBLH010000230.1 GCA_017635515.1 Selenomonas sp. | reverse complement strand
ATTACGGGAAGAACCTCGATGCCCGACTGGCAGATTTCCTCTACCAGCGCATCATCCCCCACCAGTTTGGGGTGAGCCAGCACAGGAATGCCCCCTGCCGCCTTGATGAGCTCCACAATCTCCTCTTTCTCGAGGTGATAATGAGGCACATAGGCGGGCTTGCCCTTCTGCAGCAGGGCATCAAAGGCCTCCCTGATGGACTCGAAGTAACACTTCTTCACCAGGATCCGAGCGATATGGGAACGGCTGATGGACTTGCTGGCCCCTGCAATGGTCAGCACCTCCGTCTCCGTGATCTGATAGCCCAGGTCGCAGAGCTTCTCCACCATTTCGCTGAACCTGGTCCAGCGGGCTTCCGTCACATCATTGAGCTTGTCGATGAGGTCACGGTAATAGATGTCCACATTGTATCCCAGGATATGTATCTCATGCACAGGATGGTGGGCACTGAACTCAATGCCCGGTATTATCTTCAGTCCCTTGGCAGGCAGGAGGCCGTTCTCATAGAGATGCCCCACCCCGTCCACTGTATCATGGTCGGTGATGGCCACATAGGTAAGGCCCGCTGCCCTGGCTGCCGCCACGACTTCCTCCGGAGTGAGCTTGCCATCGGAAAAAGTCGTGTGGACATGCAAATCGCTTGGCATCCTGCTATCAACTCCTATCTAATCTCAGCGGGGCTCCACAATCAGCTTGATAGCTGTGCGCTCCTCCCCCTCAATCTTGATATCCGTGAAAGCGGGTATGCAGATGAGATCTACCCCGTGGGGAGCCACAAAGCCCCTGGCAATAGCCACGGCCTTGACCGCCTGATTGAGGGCTCCTGCCCCGATGGCCTGCATCTCTGCACTGCCGTTCTCTCGCAGAACCCCGGCCAGAGCTCCTGCTACGGAATTGGGATTTGATTTAGCAGATACTTTCAAGATTTCCATGTTTTCAGCACGTCCTCTCTGGTTAATGCAACTGCTTCGATTGCTGGTACAGCCTGGCTGTCTAGCTTGGTTCACTTGTTACTCCCATTACTATTCGTCATGCTTTGGAAAAATCCTTCAAACAAATTCATTCCGTGATGAGAATACGTTCTATGCCCACAGCCTTGTTGGTCTTGTCGTCCGTCTCCACGATGACAGCGGAGAAGACCTGGGGGCCTGCCTCTTCCACCTCGAAGCGCACGGGCAGGCCTGTGGTGAACTTGTAGATGATCTTGTCGGTCTTCACACCCAGCACGGAGTTCCAGGGGCCTACCATGCCCAAATCCGTGATGTAAGCCGTGCCCCGGGGCAGGATTCTTTCATCTGCGGTCTGGATATGGGTGTGGGTGCCCACCAAGCCTGTGATCTTTCCGTCCAGATAAAAGCCCAGGGCCATTTTCTCGGAGGTGGTCTCTGCATGGAAATCGAGGAAAAGCAGGTCGCACTGTCCCTGCATTTCCTTCAGCAGTTCCTCCGCCTTCTGGAAGGGGCAGTCGAGGGCAGGCATGAAAGTCCTGCCCGAGAGATTCATGACCCCGATGGTCTTGGCCTTGAAGGGATAGAGGCAATATCCCTTGCCCGGGGTGCCCTCAGGATAATTGGCAGGGCGGATGAGGAAGGGCTCGCTGTCGATGAACTCCATGACATCCTTCTTGTCCCAGACGTGATTGCCGGTAGTGATGATGTCTGCCCCGCCGCTGTAGAGCTCATCCAGGGAAGTGCGGGTGAGGCCCTTGCCGGCGGCAGAATTCTCCCCATTGACAATGACCACATCAATCTTCTTTTCCCTGCGCAATTTCTGCACATATTCACGGAACGCCCGGCGGCCAGGGCGGCCGATGACGTCCCCCACTAACATGACTCGCAAATTCTTTCTCCTTCTACCTATTGTAAACCACTACCCGGTCATTTTCCCGGACGGCAGCCATGCGCTCCTTGATGATGATGTCCGGGGCCTGATCCAGCAGCCGGTCCAGCATCTCGCTGTGCATGGCGGCAAAATCAGGCTCCAGATTCTCCTCTGTGTGGCTGTCCACCATGAGATTATCCCCGAACCTGTCCACCATGAGCTCTGCCATGACCTCCAGTTCCCCGCGGGAAAGATCCATGAGGTTCCTGGCCACATGGATGAGCAAAGTATCCCCCTGCTCCTCCGTATCCACCGAAGACCAGATATAATATCCTGCCTCAAGGTCGTGGTAAGCCTCGAGGCTTTCCTGCAGGAAGTCCGCGAACTCATCCGGGGCCTTGCCTGGAGGAAGAGGCTGCCTCACCATGAAGGTGAGCTCCAGATTATCCCTCTTGGGGTCATAGGTGACAGCTGCAATCTCGGGATAGCAGACCAGAAGCGAGCCTAAGAGCTGGACTCCTACCTGCATCTGGTTCTGCCGGCTGCCCTTGTCCTCTTTTCCGAAAAACTGTCCAAGTCCAAACATGGGCCTCACTCCCTTCCCTGTAAAACTAAGGGAGGGTGCCGTAGAAAAATCTCCTGCACCCTCCTCTTAGGAACTGTTCATAAATAAATTTTAGTTTACTTGGCGTAATCCACCACGCGGGTTTCGCGGATGACCGTGGCCTTGATCTGACCGGGATACTCAAGCTCATCTTCGATGCGCTTGACGATATTGTGGGCCAGCGCCGCAGCCTCGGCATCGTCCACCTTGTCCGGCTTCACCATCACGCGGATCTCGCGGCCTGCCTGAATGGCGAAGCAACGCTCCACACCCTCGAAGGACT
>JAGBLH010000229.1 GCA_017635515.1 Selenomonas sp. | reverse complement strand
GGCACTTCCAGATGGGATAGATGGCATCATCATGGGGGGTATTCTGGGCGCTGTCAAAGTCCATCAGGGCATTGTCATCTGAGCGCAGGCCATAATAAGCCCGCCCCCTGAGGTAATAGGCATAGGCCAGGGGACTATCCGTGACGCTGGTATCGCGGATGACCATGTTGAGGCGGGTAATGGCGGCGTTGTGCTCACCCCTTTGGATCAAGGCCACGCACTCATCAAAGATCTGCCCCAGGGTGTATTGATTCTCCAGCTGGTGGCCTATTCTCTGCTTTTCCTTGCCGCTGGCGTGCTCGTACTTCTGCAGCAGTTCCTCGTTCTGCTTCTTGAGCTCGTCCCGCTCCTTCTGCAGCTTTTCCAGTTCCTGCCGCTTCTGCATCATATTCTGCAGGTCGATGGTGTCGGTATCCACCTCAGCCGTGATATTCACCGTATACTTCATGACATTCCCGGTAAGCTCCGGCACAGCATTCTCATGGGTGACCTTCAGCACCGCCCCTGAGATCATGCGCACATCGTCTTCTGTCAGCTGCATGTTCTGAGTGCGGGAATAGCTCTCCACATAGACCCCCGCCTGCTCCACCGCCGACCGCATGGCCTCCTGCCGGGCCGCATCCTTGGCAATCTTGGGAGAATCATTGTCCCCCATGATATAGACCCCCGCAGCCTGTATCACTTGAGGCGCAGCCTCTGCTCCCCCAAAGGAAAACAGCAGTCCTGCCAGCATCGAAAGCAATAATATCTTTTTGGCCATGGTATCAACCCTCTGTCCTCGTCAACCAAATCCAATCTTCTACAGCATATATCGTCATTTTTACTCTTTATTTTAAGCCATTTCTCTGATAATATCATTAAATTTTGTTTAGAAATTGATTTTTCTTTAAGGCTCATCGAAATCAGCTAAAAAAAACAGAGCTGCCCCTAACAGCAAAAAAGCCCCCGAAAACTTCGGGAGCCTTGATTTCAATGGAGCTAGCTGCAGGACTTGAACCTGTGACCTGCTCATTACGAATGAGCTGCTCTACCAACTGAGCTAAGCTAGCATATCCGTCACTTGCGCAACTGACACAATATATTATATCCATCTGACCGAGGGCTGTCAACCTTTATTTTGCGAACTCGCGCTTCAATGAGGAAAAAAGATGCCAAACTGCCCAAAAGTCCCATAAGCTCATCTTGTTTTGAGAAGGGTTTTCTACAATGGTGTAGAATATACACTATAATACAGTTTGTACGGAAAGACGGAACAAAATTGTAAGGAGGCGGCGCCATGCCTGCCCTGCGTGTCTTAGTCATAGGCAACCAAATATTGGGAGACAACAAGATCGCACAAGAGCTGGCTTTGCGCCTGCCCAAGGACAGCCAGGTGGAATTCTCTTCCGGTGCCGCCGATGCTATCGAGAAGGCGCGACAGTTCAAGCCCAATGCGGTGGTCTTGAATTTCTCCATGGCTCTCACCCGCATCGAGGGGGAAATGCTCATCAGCCTGCTGGCCAAGAAGATGCAGATTCCCACCATCGCCTTCGGCAGGGTAAACTCCAGCCAGCAGACCGCCCAGCGCATGGGGGCCCTCAAGTATGTGGTGAAGTCCTCTGACCCCCTGCTGGCCGACCACTTCTATCACCTGCTGGCAGATGATTTGCAGGCCCTGAGCAATGCACCTGCTTCAGCGGTTCCCCGCATGTCTTCTGCCCCTGTCACCAGGACAGTGCGCCCGACGACGGCTTTCCCCCGCCCCGGGCCCCGTCCTGTGGGTACCTCTATCCCGTCCAGCCGTCCGGCACCATCTGCCCCTGCGCCTGCCATGACTCCCCCTCCCATGCGCCGGAGCGGGCCTCTCGAGCTCATCGCCATCGGCTCATCTACAGGCGGCACGGAAGCATTGTCCGTGGTGCTCCACGGACTCAAGCCTCCTCTGCCTGGCATTGTCATCGTCCAGCACATCCCCGCCATGTTCTCAAAGCTCCTGGCGAACCGCCTGAACGAGGAATGCCCCCTTTCCATCAAGGAGGCAGAAACCGGGGACAAGGTGGAGCCTAATCATGTCTACATTGCCCCAGGAGGCAAGCACATGACCCTGAGCCGCTCAGGCTCTTCGCTGGTGCTGGACTGCACCCCCGGGCCACCAGTGCATAGCTGCTGCCCAGCCGTGGATGTGCTCTTCGATACGGTAGCCAAATATGTAGGTGACAAAGCTCTGGGAGTCATCCTCACAGGCATGGGGAGAGATGGAGCTGACGGGCTCTCACAGATGCGGGCTACAGGAGCCTATACCCTGGGGCAGGACGAGGCCACCAGCGTGGTGTATGGCATGCCGAAGGCCGCCTTCGACCAAGGGGCAGTGTGCGAGCAGTTGCCGCTGCCGGATATTGCGGCGGCTATTACCAGAGTTGCCAATAATAGATAAATCCCTAAGAAAAGGAACAATCTTTTCTTGGGGATTTTTGGTTTCTCTTCAGCTGTTCATCTTCTGTTTTTATATTTATACCCCAGCCACAAAACAAACAGCCATAATGGCGTGATGATTACTGCCAGCTGCATGTCAGGTATCTGGGTCATCATAAAGAATACCCCCAGCAGGAATGCCAGGCAGAGGTAGTTGGCCCAGGGGTAGAGGATAGCCTTGAATCTGGTATCCTTGCCCTCGCGCTGGCAATATGCCTTGAACTTCAGGTGGGTGATGCAGATGACGATCCAGTCCACCACCGCTGCCGCCGTGGCAATGGAAATAAAGTACATGAACACATGGCCAGGGAACATGTAGTTCAAGAGCACCACCAGCAGGGTGATGCCCGAGGACACCAGGATGCCATTCACCGGCACGCCACGGCCGGAAATCGTAGCGAGGAACTTCGGCGCATCATCATCCGTTGCCAAGCCATAAAGCATGCGGCTGTTGCTGTAAATGGCGGAGTTGTAGACGGAGATGGCGGCAGTCAGCACCACGAAGTTCAGGATATGGGCCGCTGCCGGGATGCCCACATTGGAGAAGATCTGTACAAAGGGGCTGGCTTCCATGCCCACCTCATTCCAAGGCCAGAGGGCCATGAGCACCGCCATAGTCCCCACATAAAACAGCAGGATGCGCACGATAACCCCGTTGATGGCCTGGGGGATAGTGCGGTCAGGGTCGTCAGCCTCCCCGGCGGTGATGCCGATAAGCTCAATGCCCCCGAAGGAGAACATGACTACTGTCAGGGACAGGCCCAGCCCCCACCAGCCATTGGGCAGGAAGCCGCCGTGCGACCAGAGGTTGGATATATTCTCCGGGAAGGCAGCCGTGCCACCAAAGAGCAGGTAAAGCCCCAGCACAATCATCATCATGATGGCGGTAATCTTGATGAGAGCCATCCAAAACTCCATCTCGCCGTACATGCGCACATTGATGAAGTTGGCCACCGTAATGACTATAAGGCACACCAGGGCGCTGACCCACTGAGGGAGATCCGGCAGCCAGAAATTCATATAGATGCCCACTGCCGTAAGCTCGGCCATGGACACGATGACATAGTTGAACCAATAATTCCACCCGGACATGAAGCCCGGGAACTTGCCCCAATACTTGTTGGCATAATAGCTGAAGGAGCCAGACACCGGCTCGTCCACCGCCATTTCCCCCAGCATGCGCATGATGAAGAAAATCACGATGCCGCCCAGAAGATAGGCCAGCATCACCGAAGGCCCCGCCAGGGCAATAGTTGAGGCAGAGCCATAGAACAGCCCTGTGCCGATGGCGCCCCCCAGGGCAATCATCTGCAGGTGACGGTTCTTCAGCCCCCGCCGCATTTTCGTCGCTTGCTTTTTGCTCATCAATTCATCCCTTTTCTTGCTCAGATTTCCAAAATCAAACAGTTACCGCAACAGTATATCACAAGTATTGACTGTAAAAAAAGCCTTCCCCTATGGGGAAGGTGGCAGCCGAAGGCTGACGGATGAGGTGCGGCAGGCACTTAAGTTAGCCACCGCCGTTAGTATGCCACCTCATCCACCGCTTCGCGGTCCCCCTTCCCCAGCGGGGAAGGCAATTTTTTAGCTCAAGAGCAGGCTGTCGCTGGTAAGCTCGCTGCCTGCCGCCTTTTCGAACATGGCCAGCAAATCCCTCACGGAGAGGTTCTTCTTCTCCTCCCCTGCCACATCCACCAGAATGCGCCCGTCGTACATCATGATAAGCCGGTTGCCCAGCCGCAGGGCATCCCGCATGTTGTGGGTGATCATGAGGGTGGTGAGCTGCTGCTCCTCCACCACTTTCCTGGTGAGATCCAGCACCTTTTCCGCCGTCTTGGGGTCAAGGGCCGCCGTATGCTCGTCTAAGAGCAGCAGCTGGGGGCGCACCATGGTAGCCATGAGCAGGGTCAGTGCCTGCCTTTGTCCGCCGGACAGCAAGCCCACCTTGGACTCCAGCCTGTCCTCCAGCCCCAGATGCAGTCCCGCCAGAAGCTCACGGAAATGCCCCCGCTCCTTGTCGGACGAGCTCCATCTGAGCGTGGGCGTCCGCCCCCGGCGGGAGGCGATGGCCAGATTTTCCTCGATCATCATATTGGCCGCTGTGCCCATCATGGGATCCTGGAAGACCCTGCCGATGAACTTGGCCCGCTTGTACTCCGGCCACTTAGTGATATCCGTGCCCGCAATAGTGATGCTGCCCGTATCCACCGGGAAAGTGCCTGCGATCGAGTTCAGGAGCGTGGACTTGCCTGCGCCATTGCCGCCGATGACCGTCACGAAATCCCCCGGAGCAAGGTGCAGGGAGAGCTTGCGCAAAGCCAATTTCTCGGTAATGGTGCCGGGATTGAAAGTCTTGGAAATATCCTTGATATCTAACATAACAGCCGCCCCCTCATGCCCTGCGCATCTTGCGCCAGCGCGCCTGAATCAGCGGCAGGGACAAGGCGATGGCCACCAGCACTGCCGTAAAGAGCTTGAGGTCATTGGGCGGCATGCCCATCTGCAGGACGATGGCAATGACGCCGCGATAGACGATAGAGCCCAGAATAACGGAAATCAGGCAGTTCTTGAAACTGCGGGTACCGAAGAGCACCTCGCCGATAATCACGGAGGCCAGGCCGATGACGATGGTGCCTACCCCCATGCCCACATCCGCAAAGCCATTGCTCTGGGCCACCAGTGCCCCGGAGATAGCCACCAGGCCGTTGGAAAGCAGCAGCCCCAGGACAATCATCACATCCGTGTCAATGCCGTTGGCGCGGATCATGTGGGGATTGTTGCCCGTAGCCCGGACAGCCGCCCCAATCTCTGTGCCGAAGAACCAGTAGCAAGCCAGAGATACCAAGAGCACCACCAAAGCGCCGATGACCAGCACCGTCATGCTCTTGTCCCCGCCTACGGGGAAGATGGTGAAGATGGTTTCCTGCTGCAGCAGCGGCAGATTGGCCTTGCCCATCACCCGCAGATTGACGGAATAGAGGGCAATCATGGTGAGAATGCCCGCCAGGAGCGCCGGAATCTTCAGCTTCGTGCAGAGGAAGCCCGTCACCACTCCGGAAATCATGCCCGCCACGCAGGCCATGAAGATGGCGGGAATGGGCTGCCACCCCGCCGTCAAGAGGGAGGCTGCCACCGCCGCCCCCAGGGGGAAGGAACCTTCCACCGTGAGGTCAGCGATATCCAGCACCCTGAAAGTCAGATAAACTCCAATCGCCAGCAGAGCCCAAAGGAGCCCTTGTGAGACGGTTGAAACAACCAAATCCATTTACTCAACAACCTCCGCATCCTTCAGCACATCTGCAGGAATAGTTATGCCCAGAAGGTCTGCGGCCTTCTTGTTGACAGATACCTTCAATTCCTTGGCCAGCTCCACAGGAAGGGTTTCCGTCCTGGCCTTGCCATTCAGCACATCAGCTGCCATATAGCCCGTCTGCACGCCCAGCTTGTAATAGTCAATGCCATAGGTAGCCAGGCCGCCAGCCTTCAGCATATTGGGCTCGCCGCAGATGACAGGCACCTTGGCGGCATTGGTGATATCGATAAGGGTAGGCATGGCAGAAGCCACCACGTTGTCCGTAGGCTCATAGAAGGCATCCACGGAACCAATCAGGCTCTGAGCAGCCTGCTGGATATCATTGACGGTAGAAATGGTGGCCACCTTCACAGTCAGCCCCTTGCTCTCGGCATACTCCTTCATGGCCTTGATCTGCACCTCGGAGTTCACCTCACTGGAGGAATAGATGGTGCCGATGACCTTGGCATCCGGCTTGATCTTCAAAAGCAGATCCACCTGTTCCTTGATGGGGTTCATATCGCTGGTGCCGGAGACATTACCGCCCGGTTCCTTGTTGCTCTTCACCAGTTTGGCCCCCTCATAGTCGGTGATGGCCGTACCCAGGATGGGAATATCCTTGGTGGCATTGGCCATGGTCTGAGCCGCAGGGGTAGCGATGGCGCATATGAGATCCAGCTTGGCGCTCACGAAGCGCTGGGCGATGTTCTGCAGGTTGGACTGGTCAGCCTGGGCATTCTGCCGGTCTATGGTAAGGTTCTTGCCCTCCTCGAAGCCACGCTCCTTCAAACCGTCCACAAAGCCCTTGTTGGCCGCATCCAGAGCATTATGCTCCACCAGCTGCACAATGCCCACATGATAAGTCTTCTCACCGCTGCCCGCAGCCTGGTCACCACCGCCGCAGCCAGCCGTCAGGGCCGCCGTGGCAAACAGAGCCGCCGCCACCATCCCTTTGAGTTTTTTCACGCTTAACATATCAATCCCCACCTTTTTGTAATATTTGTTTCCTGTAAATAGACAGGTTTTATTATACAACATTACACATAAAAATCAAGCAAAGGCTTGCAAGGATTTATCTTTGTCCACCTAGAATAGTAAGCAACAAATAAATGCACAAAGGAGCAACAACAATGGCACAAGCAGCAAGCGGCGATATCATCTATGTGAAGCATCGGGGCTACCAGCATTTTGGCATCTATGCGGGAAACGGACGGGTCATCCACTACTATAAAGAAAGTAATCCGCTGGTTTCCGAAGGCATCATCATGGAAACCAGCCTGTCAGAATTCATGTCCGGCAGCGACACCCTCTATGTGCTGAACGGGGACAGCAACCACAAGAACCTCATTGACTGGCTGCTGAAAAGGCTTTTCGGAGAAAATATGCCGATTTTCTCCTCTCGTGAAACCGTAAAACGGGCCCGCAGCAAAATCGGACAAAAAGGCTACAGCCTGGTGAACAATAACTGCGAGCACTTCGCCCTCTGGTGCAAGACAGGCATCGCCATGTCCTCCCAGGTGGAAGAAGTGCTGGCACTCTTCCTGCCAGGCATCGAAAAAGAACTTGCCCCCTCTGAAACGGCAAAAGAAAAGCACCTGCCGCCCAAAGCAGCAGATGCTACAGAATCTTAAAATCTTTGCCTGTCCTTCAAGGCCCTTTCAATATCCCTCTTGGCATCTTTGGCCTGGAGGTCGGCACGCTTGTCGTAGTTGTGCTTGCCGGAGGCCAGGGCCAGTTCGAGCTTGGCCCGGCCATGCTTGAAGTAAATCTTCAGGGGCACCAGCGTGAAGCCCTTTTCCCTGGTCTGGCTGAAAAGCTTCACAATCTCTGCCTTGTGCATCAGCAGGCGCCGCACCCGCAGGGGGTCGTGGTTGAAGATATTGCCCTGCTCGTAAGGGCTGATATGCATATGCTCCACAAAGACCTCGCCATTTTTGATAAAGGCGTAGCTGTCTTTCAGATTGGCCTTGCCTGCCCGGAGGCTTTTCACCTCCGTGCCCTTCAGCTCCAGGCCTGTTTCAAAGGTCTCATGTATGAAGAAGTCGTGGCGAGCTTTGCGGTTCTCGCACACAATCTTGATGGCAGCATTCTGTTTTCCCATAGCCTCCACCTTTCTTCGCTAATTTTTAAGCAGACGGGAGACCCCCCCTGCTATTTTTACAACAAGCGTCGTTAGAAATGCCATATTAAACCTTCCCCCTTGGGGAAGGTGGCAGTCCGAAGGACTGACGGATGAGGTGGAGCGTTAACAATTCATGACACCGTAACTAGTTAGGTCGCACCTCGTCCGCCCCTTCGGGGCACCTTCCCCAGAGGGGAAGGCTTGTTGACACGCTTAATAATGTTCACTATGCGTTACTTGGAATTGCCCGTACCGCCCTCAGTCTTGCGGTTGAGGTGAGGACGGCCTTTGGGCGCACCCTCACGGCGCATTTCCTGCTCCTTCTTCTCACGGTAGCCGGGAGGATCCGGCCACACGGCGGAGTTCAGCCCCGTGATCTTCACCCGGTGGTAATCTCCCTCCCGGCGCTCCTCGCGGCTCCTGCCGTTGCTGCTCTTCCTGCCCAAAGTCTCACGGGCAGCGCGGCCAGCCCTGCCTGTGCGGTCAGTGCTGCGCTCCTGGGCACGGGAAGCCCTGCCCTTGGCAGGCTTATCCCCGGCAGGACGGGAGATTTTTTCTCCTGAGGAGCCGCGCCTCTTGGAGTTACGACCTTTGCGCTGGCTCTTGTTTTTGCCATCGTCAGGTATCTCATCCAAAACGGAAGCCACCAAATCCCCGTCTTTGGGACCGCGCTTCTTACCACTCCGGTTCCTGTCCCGTTCTTTCCTGTCAGCCCTGGGCTTGCCGCCGCCTTTGCGCCCGCCGCCCACAGCATTTTTCAAGGCCTGGGCATCATCTGCCCCATTGTCCTTCAGCACGAAGTCCAGATTGCGTTCTTCCACATTGGCCCTCACCAGCACGATCTGCACCTCGTCACCCAGACGGTACTGCTGCTGGGTGCGCTCGCCCACCATGGCATAGAGGTCTTCGCGGTACTCATAGAAATCGTTTATCATGGTGGAGACATGCACCAAGCCCTCCACGCCGTTATCCAGCTCCACGAAGATGCCGAAGGCGGTGACGCCGCTGATGACACCAGTGAATTCCTCGCCCACAAACTGGGCCATGTACTCGATTTTCTTCATGTCCGTAGTCTCGCGCTCTGCCTCGATGGCCACCCGCTCACGAGCAGAGGCATGGTCGGCGATTTCCGGCAGCATGGATTTGAGCTTGGCTTCCCTTTCCTTGGGCATGCCGCCCTCAGCCATTTCTTCACGCAGCAGTCTGTGGACAATCAAATCGGGATAACGGCGGATTGGCGAGGTGAAGTGGGTGTAGTAGCGGGCCGCCAGGCCGAAATGGCCCAGGGACAGCTCGCTGTAGCGGGCCTGCTGCATGGAGCGCAGAGCCACCGTGGAAATAATGCGCTCCTCGGGCCTCCCCTGCACTTTCTCCAGCACCTTTTCCACATCCATGGGCTGGATATGGCCCGCCTCGTCCTGACGGACATAAAGGCCGAAAGCAGCCAGCAGGTCATTGAAGCGCTGAATCTTCTCCTCGCTGGGCTGCTCGTGGACGCGATAAATGAAAGGCTTATGCCTGAGATCCATATGCTTGGCCACGGTCTCATTGGCAGAGAGCATGCACTCCTCGATGATGGACTCAGCCAAAGAGCCTTCTCTCTTGATGAGGGCCACAGGATGACCCTTCTCGTCCAGCTTCACCTTTATCTCCGGCAGCTCGAAGTCGATAGAGCCACGGGCGTGACGGATCTTTTTGCGCAAATTGCGAATTTCAGCCAGGGTTTCCAGCATTTCCCTGATGTCCTCATTGTCAGACACATAGGGCTCAGTCTTTTCCACCAGTACCTTGTTCACCATATTGTAGGTCAGGCGGCGGTAGACATGAATCACTGTGGGGATGATCTCATAGCTGGTAATCTCACCCTCTGGGGAAATCTGCATTTCACAGGCCATGGAAAGGCGGTCAACACCTGCATTCAGGCTGCAGATGCCGTTGGAGAGCTCCTTGGGCAGCATGGGAATCACCCGGTCTACCAGATAGACGCTGGTACCGCGCTCCCTTGCCTCCACATCAAGTGGCTGGTTCTCCCGTACATAGTGGCTCACATCAGCAATGTAGACCCCCAGGAAGTAGGAACCGTCATCCTTCTTGTAGGCATAGACACCATCGTCCAAATCCTTGGAATCCTCACCGTCTACGGTGACAATGGGGAAATTGCGGCGGTCACGACGACCACGGTACTCCTCGGGAGAAGGCTCCTGCTCTGTCGCCTCTGCCGCCTGCTGTACAGCCTTGGGGAAAGTCTCAGACAGATCATACTGGCGCATGACAGAGAGCACATCCACCCCAGGATCTCCCACCTTGCCCAGAATCTCGATGACATTGCCCTCGGCGCTGCGGCGGCCATCAGGCCACTTGGTGATTTCCACTACCACTTTGCTGCCGGTCTTGGCCCCGTGGATCTGCTTCTTGGGAATGAAGATATCCTGGGTGAGCTTGGTATTGTCAGGAGTCACAAAGCCAAATGTCTTGCTGCTCTCAAAGGTACCTACAATCTTCTCATTGGCACGCTCCAGAATCCGCAGGATTTCTCCCTCGCGGGAACGCCCCTCCTGCTCGGAGGGAGTGACCCTGGCCACCACTCTGTCCCCGTGCATGGCAGAGCCAATGGCAGGCCCCGGCACAAAGACGTCCGTTTCTTCTTCATTCTCACGCACATCCGGGATAATGAAGCCAAAACCCTTGGCAGTCATGGAAAGATGCCCCACCACCAGATGCATGCGGGCAGGAGTGCCATATCTGTCGCTGCGATTCCTGATGATGGCCCCTTCCTGCTCCAATTCCTCCAAAGCCTCAGAAAAAGCCACCTGCTCTTCCTCACTGAGCTCCAGATTCTCAGCCAGCTCCTCCGCCAAAAGCGGCTTATAAGCAGCCTCACGCATATAAGCCAAAATACGTTCTTTCAATTCCATACGTTCTTACTCCAAAACAAATTCCGTATCACACAAATCACTCGTACTATCCGAACCCCGGCGCCCATGGATGGGCGCACTTGCGGCCGTTGGATTTCAGGATGAAATGCAAGGCCGCGTTTTCTTTTTGTTACTTTTTCTTTGCGCCAAAGAAAAAGTAAGCCGAAGGCCTCAACCTTCCTCGTCTAAAAATGCTGCGGTTCTCGCAAAGACTAGCTCTCGCTCTGGCTCCAGAGGCAAAAGATGCCCTGCCTTCTCCAGCCAAAAAATCTCTTTCTCCGAACTCTTCACTTGCTCATAGATATAATCGGCGCTCTTGGGATCTGCCGTATGATCCCCGTAACTGTGCACGATCAGTATGGGAAGCTCAATCTTCTCCATGCACTTCTTCGCTGCTTCCATGACCGCAAGGAGCTCATGGACGCAAAGCAGGGGCATCTTGCGGTAAGTGCGGTTCACTGCCTCCGGCACATTCTTGAGGTTGCGCCGAGCCTTAGGCACATACTGCCCCACGCACTCTCCCTTGGGCGGAAGTTTCTCCACCCCCCACCCCGGATGGATGATGGCAGGAGCCGCCAAAGTCACCAGGCGTTCCAGCGGCTTCTCCGCCGCCAATCGCAAAGCCAGCAGTCCCCCCATGGAATGACCCACAGCGGAAATATCCTCGCAGATGCCAGAGAGCAAGGCATAGCCATCCCGCACGGAGTCCATCCAGTCCTCCCCGGTCATATGGCTCATATCCTCCACGGCAGTGGCATGGCCCGCCAGGCGCACCCCCAGCACCGTATAGCCCCTCTTATTGAGATACTGCCCCAAAAGCAGCATCTCCGCTGGCAATCCCGTGAAGCCATGGATCAAAAGCACCCCGCGCTTTCCTCCGGGCAAGAAAAAAGGCTCCGCCCCCGGCAAGATCATCCCTGTCATCCTCTCATAACGGAAACATCAGTGTATTTCCAATCTAAATCTAAAAGCGCCCCCGGTGACCCAGGAACGCTCAAAGAAGCTTCAATTAGTTCGTCATGCGGGCAATCACAATCGTAATCACGGCAAACAGGATGGCAAAGACCACCGTCACCCGCGCCAGCAGCGCATCCATGCCCCGCGCCTTGCTGGAAAACACCGTATCGGCACCGCCGCCCATGCCCCCCATGCCAGCAGACTTAGCCTCCTGGCCCAGGATAGCAGCGATGAGCACGATGGCCACGATAGCATCCAGCACCATCATCAAAGTAAGCAAGTTTCAAGCCTCCCTTGCATAACATCTCCATTTAACCTTACCTATAATAACACAAAGGCTGGCAACCTGCAAGAAGAAAGGCTCCGGCAGTGCCGGAGCCTTTCTTCATACCTCTATTAATATCAGATGGTGTAGATACGGATGGAGTTGGTGTTGCCTTCGCTGGTCTTGATGCCGCTGGTGATGATGGTGCAGTCGCCGCGCTTCACATAGTCATGCTTCACAGCTGCTGCAGTGGCGCCGCTGGTCATCTCGTTCACATCAGACCACTGGCTGCCCAGGATGGGGTACACGCCCCAGCGGAGGTTCAGCTGGCGGACAGCACGCTCGTCCGGAGTGTAGGCCACGATAGCTGCTTTCGGACGGTACTTGGAGATAACCTCAGCAGTGTAGCCGCTCTCAGTCGGAGCGATGATGGCTGCTGCATCCAGCTCGTAAGCCATCTGCACAGTAGCATGAGCTACGGCACGGGTACGGCTCTGGAGATGCTCGAAACCGCGCTCCATGAAGAGATCCTTGTACTCCAGGGAGCTCTCAATGCGGGTAGCGATGCGGTTCATGGTGGAAACAGCCTCTACCGGGTAGTCTCCGGAAGCAGTCTCGCCGGAGAGCATGATGGCATCGGTGCCGTCCAGGATAGCGTTGCCCACGTCAGAAACCTCTGCACGGGTCGGACGGGGATTGCGCTCCATAGAGTCAAGCATCTGGGTAGCAACGATGACGGGCTTGCCGGCCTTGTTGCACTTCTTGATGATTTCCTTCTGGATCAGGGGCACATCCTCAGCAGGAACCTCAACGCCCAGGTCGCCACGGGCAACCATGATGCCGTCGGAAACCTCGAGGATCTTGTCGAAATTCTTCACGCCCTCAAGGTTCTCGATCTTGGGGATGATCTGCATATGGCCGTGGTTCTCCTCGATGAGCTTCCTGATAGCCAGCACATCCTCAGGACGCTGGATGAAGGAAGCAGCCACGAAGTCCATATCCTGCTGGCAGCCGAAGACAATGTCCTTGGCATCCTGCTCGGAAACAGGAGGCAGGCCCAGGGAAACGCCGGGAGCTGCCACGCGCTTCTTGGTGCTCATCTTGCCGCTGTTCTGAATGGTGGTGACAATATCCTTGCCCTTGATCTCGTCTACCTTCAAAGCCACCAGGCCATCAGAGAGGAGCAGGGTATCGCCGGGCTTCACTTCGGTGTAGAGGCCCTTGTGGTTGACAGAGACATGAGTCTCATCACCGGGGATGTCTTCGAAGGTCAGCGTGAACTTGTTTCCCTTCTCCAGCATGACCTTGCCATCCTTGAACTCGCCAAGGCGCATCTCAGGGCCCTTGGTGTCAAGGATCAGGGAAATCACCTTGCCTGCCTTCTTGGCAGCTTCGCGCACCATGTTGATGCGACCCAGATGCTCCTGATGGTCGCCATGAGAGAAGTTGAAACGAGCGCAGTTCATGCCATTTTCAATGAGCTTCTCGATGACGCCCGGTTTCTCCGTAGCAGGTCCCTGGGTGCAGATGATTTTCGTCTTCTTTAACATTTGTTAACCCCCACCTTAAATAAAACATAATATATAGACGGACACTGCCGTGGAGAACTTCTGCTCTCCTCTTTCATGGCGTCGCTTCGTAGTGTCCTGTCTCGGCCTGATTTCATGGATGAGAACATTTCCCTATCCTTTTCGCAAGAACCATTCTACACTATTTTAGCCCCATAAGTAAAACATTTTCAAGAGTTTGGGGCTGAAAAAAATATTTTCAGAAAAAAGTCTTTCCTTGTGCAAATTACTTCAGATTCATTGCTTTGATTCATGGTAAGAAGCGACCTTCATCAGTAAAGATTATGCTAAAACCGAACAGGCAGATTTGATTTTTCGAAACTGTCATTCAACATTCATATCCACAGCCGCCTTGTGCATGGCCTGAATCATGAGCATGATAGTAGTGGCGCCGGGATCCTGATGGCCAAGGCTTCTTTCGCCTATATAGGCGGCCCTGCCCTTGCTGGCCTGGATAGTCTTGGTGTACTCCACGCCGCCTCTGGCTGCTTCAGCACCTGCAGCCAGGATCTCCCGGAGGGACTTGCCCGCCTCCAGAGCCTCATTCATGGCCCTGCCTGCGGGGAACAAGGCATCAAGCATAGTCTTTTCTCCCTCGCTGCTCATGCCCAGCTGGGAAACGCCTACGGCTCCTGCCTTGAAGCTATTCACCCAATCCGCCGGCTCCATGACAGTCTTGCCACGGTTGTACATGCCTGCCCTAAGATAGAACGTCCCAAAGAGAGGTCCTGCAGAACCGCCAACTTCACTGATGCAGCCCATGCCCACCTGATGGAGGATCTCCCCCATATCTTCTCTGGTTTCAATCAGTTCCGGCAAAAGCTTCAGCATCATACGGGAAGCCCTGGCCATATTAGTGCCATGATCACCGTCACCTATGGCATTATCAAGGCGGTTCAATGCCCCCTCATGCTCTATGATAAAACGGCTGATCTCCTCCAGAGCCGCAATCATAAAATCTTTACCAGTCATGCAGAACCTCCCCCTCTAGCGCCTTATGACAGGTGTCACCGCTGCAGCATCGTAAAGCGCCTTCAGATGCGGATCTACTCTCATGAGACTGATGGAAAAACCTCCCATTTCCATGGAAGTCATGTAGTTTCCTATCATTGTATCGTAAATCACTATGCCCTGCTCTGCCAGATATTGATGGACAAACTCATTGATCACATAAAGTTCCATAATAGGGGTGCCACCAAGACCGTTGATGAGAACCACCACTTCGCTGTTCTCATAGTTGCAGTCAAGAAGTATCAGCTCCAGCATCTGCCTGGCAGTATCGCGGGCGTTCATCATGTCGCAGCGCATAACCCCCGGCTCCCCATGGATTCCCATGCCTATCTCCATCTCCATCTCGCCCAGTTCAAAGCTCGGCTCCCCATCAGAGGGAATAATACAAGGGCGGCAAGCCACCCCTACAGAGCGAAGCCCTGAAGCTGCCCACTTGGCCACTTCCTTCACACCATAGAGGTCGGTTCCCATCTCAGCCTCAGCCCCGGCAATCTTCATCACCAGCACCACGCCGGCCAGACCACGCTGCCCCACGGACTTGCCCTTCTGAGTGGCCACATCGTCCGCCACGATGACAGACTCCACGGCAATGCCCTCCATCTTGGCCATTTCCATAGCCATGCGAAAGTTCAGCACATCGCCTGTGTAGTTCACGATAAGGCAGAGAACTCCTGCCTCCGTCTGCACTTCCTTGATGCCCTTGAGTATCTTGTCCGGAGTGGGCGAAGAAAAGATCTTGCCTGGCACGGCAGCATCCAGCATGCCATAGCCCACATACCCCCCTGGGGCAGGCTCATGGCCGCTGCCGCAGCCAAAGAGCAGGGACACCTTGTCCCTCCTCTTCAGTGTCTGCCTCACAAGGACATTGCAGTCCGGCAGCTGCCGCAGCAAGCCAGGCTTTGACAGGGCCAGGCCCCTGATAATATCAGCTTCCAGAGTTTCCGGCCCATTGATGAACTTCTTCACGGTCTCACCCCTTTGCTTTCTGGCCATACCCTTCAATGGCGAACAATTCCAAAAATGACATCAGAAAAAACAGGAAATAAGCTAGGGCGTGTTGATTAAATGAACTTGACCCGTGAAGATGGGCTGAGTGAATTAATCAACACGCCCTAATCCCTTTCCTGCACTTATTCGTGCCATACTATCTTATTTCCTGCTTTAGAAAAAGTTAATTTTGTAGCTTATTCGCTGAGCTTCTTGAGGCCCCGGGCCTCTTCTACCCGCTTGGCAATGATCTCCAGAGGCGACCCCATCCTAGCCTCCACGGCAGCCAGCACCGCACCTTCGGCCACCGGGCCATCCAGCAGCTTGATGCGGCGGCCTTCCATGGACTCAATGACCATTTCCGCCGTCATGACGGCACTGCCCATATCCATGAGGATAGCCACCCCCTCATCAGAGTAAACCTCCTCCACGGCCCTGCTGATTTTCGCAAAGCTAGTGCCAAGGCCTCCGTCCTCTGTTCCGCCTGCCGCTACAATGGGAGCATCCTTGTCCGCCATAATCCTGGCAATCTCCACCACGCCCTCAGCAAGCTTCTGGCTGTGGGACACAATCACAATCCCAACCATAGCGATACCTCCCGTGCATTTGCCACCATAGCAGAAACCGTCTCAAAATGTCAGAATTGTTGTTACATCTATATGTTAGTATAACAGTAAGCCCTGGAAAACACAAGAATCATTACGATAAATCATATCTGAATACGCAGTAATGAGAATCTGATGACATGGGAATTTTCTTGCAACTTGCATTAGGGCGTGTTGATTAAATGAACTTGGCCCAGATTTGCGGGGATTGGCTGTCCATTGCAAGGCGACAAACCGGAGGCATAGCGGTGCTATGTCGAGGATTTGTCAACGCAGCAGGGACAGTCAAGACCCGTGAAGATGGGC
>JAGBLH010000228.1 GCA_017635515.1 Selenomonas sp. | reverse complement strand
GTTGGCAAACAAGGCAAGGCCTGCCTCGTCACATTGGTTGACAGGAAGAGCCGTTACCTCTTATGTGGCAAAGCAGACGGGAAAAATGCCCAAGCAGTCAGCAAGACCATGATAGACTTGCTGCTGGGAGCAAAAGCCCTGCTGCTTTTATAATCCTCAAAGAAATTACTATACCACTTCTAGTCTCATCACCATAAAAAGAACCACAAATCATTTGAGGATATTTGTAGTACATGGGGTCTTCCAAACAAAGCATACTGCCATCAAATAGCTCATGATATCCCCAGCGAGGAAACTCTGGCAATTCCTTGTACCTGGCTCCATTATAAATCACATAGAGATAATTCCCCTTCTTTTCCTTGAACAAACATTCATAATGAAACCCTTCTAAATCTATAGCAAACTGACTGCTCTCCAAGCCATTGGCTAATTCTTCAACATTTGAGTACTTTCGCTTGCATGTAAGTATTTCTTTGTCATGACTATACCATTTATTCCGAAATTCACTTATTTCTTTTTTCATATTCATGGTTCAAGCAAACACACCTTTCCTCATTTGGCCTTTCCCCGTGTGCTTAGACACCAAGAATGAAAGGATAGTCTTAAATTATTAAAAAGACCGCTTTTTATTCATCGGCCACCAGCTCCGGGCAAACTCTGCCGTAATCTACGCTGCAGCAGATATCATTATCCCTTAGGAAGCCCAATAATTCTTCTCCCTGCTCAGTAAGATGTTTCATCTTGAGAGAAACATCAAATCGCAGTTCCCGTAAAACCTCCATCACTTTCTGCTGAGGCTTGGTTGCAGATTCTGTGGAAATGCTGATGTGCTGTATACGGCTATCATTTCTCAAAGTCCCAAGAGTATCTGCAAGATTTGCTATGGCAAAAACATCTTTATGCTCAAGCACAAAATTCATGCAGACATCGCAGTTCTGCATAGCTTCTTCTACATCAGCCTGAGTGGTATCTTTAGCAAGGGGCAGAGTTATTGACGGAATCACTTTGACGTTTCCAGCCTTGGCCTGCAGCAGTATCTTTTTCGTCATTTCTTTCTTCTGCTCAATCATCTGCTGCAACACAGCAAGCTGACGTTCCTGTGCCTGCAGCACAAAGGATGCAGTCTCCTGCTCAAACATGTCTTCGATGCTTTTGTTCATGTTGGAGCCGTTCCAGACAATCTTTTCAATAGAAACACCTGCAGAAAGTGCCTGCCAATAGGTTCTCTTGGCCTGCTCAGGGTCATTGAAAGCAATAACTGCATAGTCATATTCTGATATGTCCAGTTCCAGTTTCGGCAAAACATTCATGTACTTGGACAGATAATCAAATCTCTGGCAATCCACATCTATCCAGCCAACTACTTTGGCATACTCTGTCTGCTGCAACTGACGATAGTACACCTGCCCCATCCTGCCTGCTCCATAGAGAACAACACGGCTTCCTTTTTCCACCATATCAAAAGGAAACACAAAGCCCTTAGTGGGATTTTCCTCCCAAATCTTGCTATGCAAGCTCATTTCCGTGCCACGAATAAAGGCTGCATCCGGCCAAGATTCCACATGCATGAAACCCGCTCCATGCAGAGTTTCCCTGATCTCTTTTTTGTAAAGAGGCTTCACGGTAATGAGCACCAGTGATTCTTTCTGCCCATCTATATCTACCAAAGTCAAGATTGGCACACCTTTATATGGTCTGTCATTGTCACTTTTCTGGCTGACAATGAAACCCTTCACCTTCCGCGCCAGCCCCTCCCGCTCCAAGATGTCATAGCAGGATTTGCCAAGTGCTCCAGCCCCATACAGATAAATGGCATTTTCTAACTTCAAGCCCTTGACAATATGCTCAGGCAGTGCAAAGACGCGCTCATACCAGTGCTGGGGGTTGTGTAGAATCTCATACAGGTCATAGGCCTGACGCTCGCTGCGCTGGGCAATGGCCTTGTAATCCACCATGCCCCTCTCTGCCAGGCTGCGGAAGGTTTTCTGCAGCCGCTCAAAGAAGGCTGGCTTGTTCTCATAGTGGATGCGTTCCAGAGTCCACATATAATTCTCCAACAGTTTCTGGGTATACTGCCCCTTGAAAGTCTCCAGCAGTTCCGGGTATTTCTCCAGGACAGAGAGGATGTAATCATATTCATCACAGATGACATAAATCTTGCTGGTATCATAGACCGAGGAATTGGGATTGTCCCTGCGGTTCATATAGTAAGGAGTATTTACAAAATAAGCTCGATGGGCGTGCATGAAGGTCTGGAACCAGAAGCCGTTATCCTGGAAGGAAGCTCCAGGTGTCTCATTGTGACGGATATGGTTCTCCACGATGAAGGAACGCTTGTAGATGCCGCTCCAGGTGTTCAGGACGAAATTGAAGCACTCAGGCTCCTTGGCAATGTCTATGATGCGATTATAATAGTGTTTATCCTTCGAGAGCTTGAACAAGGTCTTGTCCAATTCTCCATTGGCAAATTTCTTGAATCTATAGAAGTCAGCCTTGACAAAGTCCACGTCATTTTCCTTGGCGATCTCATATAAATCCTTGAACATATTGTTGGGCACGAAATCATCCGTTTCCACGATGCCAACATATTCGCCAGTGGCTGCCTCCATAGCAAGGTTCATCTGATGGCCGTAGCTTTTCTTGGAGGAATTGATCAGCATGATGCGGGAGTCGCGTCCCATGAATTCTTTAATGGTTTCCAAGGTGCCATCGGTAGAGCCGGCATCCACGCAGATGATTTCGATATCCTTGAGCGTCTGGCTTACCACACTCTCAAGACACTCTCTGATATACATGCCCACATTCAGGGACGGCAAAATAACACTAACTTTTACGTCATTCACAAAACTCATCCTTTACTGTCTCATCAAAAAATGCATTCCTTAATCGGCACATTGTGGAACATGTAGTCACCCATATCAATGATCTTGGTTTCGCTGTGGCCAGTTGAATCCAGACGCTCCCTGACACTTCTGCCGTACATCTCATTGGTGATGATCACATACTCAAAGGAATCATCCTGCTCACGGCAAGGCAGAACGGTGAGGCCATCTACTTGCTTGCCCTTGAGGCTCGTATTCTCATCAATAATGCCGTTTATGGCATAGCCGTGATATTTTGCCGCCTCGTAGAATTTCTTGCCCCAGTCGCCAAAGCCCCAGATATAGGACTTGCCCTTGAGATCCTTGAGCTCTGAGAACATCTCCTCGTCAAAGAGGGTATCGGAAGTAAACTTGAGCTTGATCCAACGCTCGTAGTCGTATTTGTAGAAGAAATCCTCTTCCTGCAAATCCTCCATGCCAAGGTTCTTCCAGCCCTCTTCATTCAGGAACTTGCGGAAATCCAGCCTGGGCTTGAAGGCGGTGCCGCCTGCCCGCAGGGCATAGGTGATGCCGGAAAGAGTCTGCCAATAGAAGCTTCCCTTATGGCACTCAAAAGCTCCCTCCTCATCCAGCTTATCTTTCACTTGCTTCAGAGCCTTGTAGGCACAGAGAGGATTTTTGCCCCGCTTGGCAGAAATCTGATGAGCATGATGGGTGCGATAAGTTACCAGCGGCTCCAGCAGGAAATAATTTCTCTCAGCCATAAAAGCCACGCAACTGCCGAAATACACATCATTGGCATTCGGAAGCTCTTGGAATTTCAGCTTCTTCTCCTGCAGGAAAGATTTCCTGCACAATTTGTTCCAAGGCACAATGGGCAGCACTTCAAAGACACGATGGCCCAGTTCCCTGCCTGAGAAGACTCTCCCCTCAATGATTCGGCGGGCAGCCAAAGATTTTTCCCTGGGGTCAACCACATTGTCAGCCTGATTGTACTCGTTGAAATTCACATATACGACATCAACCTCATTGTCCTGAGCTGCCTTATAAGCCTTGCTCAGCAGTTGGCTGGAAAAATAATCATCTGCATCAAGAAAGATTATCCACTCGCCCCTGGATACAGCCATTCCTTCATTCCTGGCCGTTCCTGCCCCCTTGTTCTCCTTATGCTCAATAATGCGGATTCGTTTGTCTCTGGCAGCATAGCGCTGAAGAATCTTCCCTGAAGCATCCGTAGAAGCATCATCCACGCATATCAGTTCGAAATCTTTGAATTCCTGTCCCAGAATGCTCTCAATGCTTTTGGGCAGATATGGCTCTACATTGTAAACTGGCACGACAATGGATATGATAGGATTCTCTATGCTCATTTTTACTCCCCTAACCTATACACCGGCAGTGAAAGCCGGCGCTATATCTACATACTCATAATTCTCAAAACCTTTGTGATCCAGCAGGTCTGCAATATCTTTCTGACCTCGTTCCGTCAGGGTCAACAAAACCGTTGCTTCTTCCTCAAGATCCTCAAGCAAAAGCACTGGATGCTCCATCCATTCTGCCTTGCTGCGGCGAGAAGCCTCAGAAACCACGAAGCCGGAAAAATCTCTGCCAGCCTTCAGAAGCAAGTTCCCCATTACGCGGGATATAGGGCCAAGGCCAAAGATATAAACCTTCCTTCCTGCATCTGCCAGTTTCGTGACCTGCAGCAGCAATTTCGCGTATGGCTTCCAGCAGCACTCCCTGCACTCTTCCGAAGAGCCAGTCAACGCACTCAACGATTCCTTCAAATACTTGCAATACTTTGTTGTAGGAACAAAATTTGCTAGAGTCTCGCGAAGTTCCCGATAATATTCCTCAAACTCCACATTCTTAGAGCCCTGCTCTGACATCAGTTCCCTGATATTCACATAGTCACGCTGCAGCACCCGCATTTCCAGCATTTCCCGGCAGAAGGGACTGATATCCTCCTGTTTCAGCAGACGGCGATAGATTTTCAGGTCATCATTATTGCGTTTGACTACCTTGGCATTTTCAGTCAGGCTGTTCTCATTCATAAAATAATGATATCGACATACATCACTGTAAAAAATCTTCCTGGCCCGCTTGAAAAGTGTCCAATTCAAATCAAGATCTTCACTGGTAGCTACGGTCTGGTCTAGCCTGTCTGACTGGAAGAGTTCCCGGCGATAAACCTTGCCGGGCAAGAACCAAAAATAATCTGCTTTGGCAAACATTCCCTCCAAAGCCTCTTTGCTATCAAAAAACTTTTCTGTATGAACCAATCTGCCTCCCAAAGGAGGGAAATAATCCTCTTCACGTCCATCAGGAAAATTCTTGGCTACGCCGGAGATGCATATATCCAGTTCATCATCATTTTCCATGTAGGAAAGAAAATCCGCAAACAAGCCATCATCTATCCAGTCATCGCTATCCACAAAAGCCAGATACTTCCCCTGCGCAATATCTATGCCATGATTTCTGGCTGCCGACGGCCCCTGATTTTCTTGATGAAGAACCTTCACATGAGCGTATTTTTCTGCATATGCATCGCAAATGGCAGGAGAACCATCCTGGGAACCATCATCTACCAGGATAAGCTCATAGTTCTCTACATCTATCTCAAGTATAGAATCCAAGCACCCTTTCAAATAATCCGCGCAGTTGTATACGGGCACGACGATGCTCAGCATGATTTCTCGCTTATTCTGCTCCACTCTATATCTCCTCTCAGCTTAATGCCACCGGCCTCCCTGCCAGCGGGGATAAAATGCATTGCGGTAGAAGTCCTCTCGCTCATAGGCGCTGCCGTCCCATTTAATTTTCTCTTCCTTCACGCCCATAGCCAGCAGGCGTTTCCTGATCTCATCAGCTATATGCTCGAAGCGCACAGCTATCAGCACATAGTCAAACTCAAGCCCTGCCAGGGCCTCAGCAGGGAGGATTTCCATTCCATGCCCTGTCTTTGGCTTGCCATCCACCAGAGCCACGATATCCACAAAGCCCTGATATTTCCCCTGGTGGTAGAAAGACTTCCCCACCTCTCCTGCGCCGTAAAGGACAATGCGGTCATGAGGCCGGAACAGGTGATAGGGGAAGATATATCCTCCCCTGCTTTCCTTGCCCTGCTCCAAGAGGACATTCACCTCTCCGGCGACGAAGGGGTGCACACCTCCGGCCATCAGCAGCATGAAGTCCTTGTACCACCAACGCGACGACAAGGGGATACCACCAAGCAAGCTTAAATCCAGGCCAGCAAGGTATCCATATAGCTCCCGCCTTATTTTTTCTTCATAAGCCGTGCCCCTGGCCCTTTGATAAAAGCTGAGGAAATCTTCTATGGACACCTCCAAAACCATGGCCTTGATTTCCTTCGATTCCTGTTCGAAGAGCTTCCATATCAGCTCGAAGGAACGGAAATGGCAGTCGTAATGCCGCAGGCGCGTCTCGCCTATCAAGGAGGACGACTGCCCAATGCGGTAGTTCAGGAACCGTCCATGGGTTATCGCCACCCGTTTGGCACGTTTGATGGCCTGAAAGAAGAAATAGCGGTCATTAGCGCAGATAAGCCCATCGAAGCGGATATCCTGCTCCAACAGGAATTCCCTCCTGTAGAGCTTGTTCCAGGGCATGGCGTAATGGCAGATAAGGTGCTTGGGCTCCTTCGAAAAGTTCCCCTGCCAGAAGTCTTCTTTCTCCAGGTATGGCTTAGGAACTTTTTCTCCCGTTTCAGCTTCAAAGGTATAATAGTAACCTGCACAGATGTCAGCCTGCTGGCTTTCAGCTAGTTTCAGCCATCTCTTGTAGACTTCCGGCTCCAGCCAGTCATCTGCATCAAGGAAGTGCACATATTCCCCGCTGGCCCTCTCCAGGCCATTGTTCCTGGCTATGCCGGCATGGAGATTTTCCTGCCTGATGATTTGCACCCTGCTGTCACAGCATTTGTATTCCTGCAAGATTTCCCCTGAGCCATCCGTAGAGCCATCATCCACACAGATGACCTCCATAGCATCAAGTGGCTGGCTACAGACAGAATCAAGGCACTGCCGGAGATGGGCAGCTGCATCATGCACCGGGATGACAACAGAAAGGCGCATTCCCTCAGCCTGCATGCTCAACCTGCCTCACGGACCTGCGGCCAATGGAGTCATATGTGACCTTGGCTGCGGCAGCTTCATCGGGCAGATAGCAGTTCCTGCCATCCAGGATGATGGGGTTTGCCATCAGTTCTGCATACTTCGCCAAGGGCATTTCCTTTATCTTGGGCCAGTCTGTGAGGATAAGGCAAAGCTCTGCTCCCTGCAGGGTTTCTTCAACGCTCTTGCAGTATTTAACCTGGGTGGGATACTGCTCCTTGAAACGCTCCATGCCAATGGGGTCATAAACCTTGACAATGGCCCCCTCCTCCAGCAGCATGGGTATATTGGTGAGAGATGGCGCCTCCCGCAAATCATCTGTGCCAGGCTTGAAGGTCAGCCCCAACACCGCCACGGTGACACCTTCCAAATCCTCGTAATACTTATGCGCCTTGCGGATAAGCTTCAGTTTCTGATGATCATTGACCTCAATAGCCGCCTTCACCGTCTTCAGCTCCTGCTCATGGTAGTCAGACAGCCAGTGCAAAGCTTTGGTATCTTTTGGAAAACAAGACCCGCCATAGCCTATCCCTGCCCGCAGGAACTTGCTGCCAATGCGCTTGTCGTAGCCCATGCCTTTAGCTACGTCCTCGATATCTGCCCCGATTTCCTCGCAAAGGTTAGCGATTTCGTTGATGTAGCTTATCTTGAGCGCCAGGAAATCATTGGAAGCATACTTGATCATCTCCGCACTGCGACGGTTGGTAATAATCTTCGGTGCGGCAAAGTCCTTGTAGAGTTCCGTGAGCTTTGCTTTGGAGTATTCATCCTCCACACCCATGACGATGCGTGAGGCATGGAGAGTGTCATGCACCGCCGTCCCCTGAGACAAGAACTCCGGATTGGAAGCCACATGGAGTGGGGCTGCCCCCTCTGCTCTATGCTCTTTGATTAGCTTTTCGATTCGTTCATTGGTGCCAATGGGGACGGTGGATTTCACTACCACTACGCACTCCCGCTCTGCAGTTTCTGCTATCTGCATGGCTACAGCGTAGACATAGTTCAGATTGGCAGAGCCATCCCTTTTCTCCGGGGTACCCACGCCGATGAAGATTATTTCTGCGTCCTTGTAGGCACTGGCATAATCCGTGGTGTAGGTCAGGCGCTCCTTGTTCTTTTCCATCAGGGCATCCAGGTCTTTTTCGTAGATCAGGGCCTTGCCGTAGCGGTTCAGGCTGTCGATTTTCTGCTTGTCTACATCCACGCAGGTTACCTGGTGGCCGTGCTCAGCCAGGCAGACAGCGGTAACAAAACCTACGTAGCCGGTACCGGCGATTGCTATTTTCATGTATTATTGCTCCTTTTGAAGGGACACCGGGCGGAACCTCATCCACCGCCTTTGGCGGTCCCCCTTCCCCAGAGGGGAAGGCTTTTTATTTCGCTTGATATGTTTCTCTTAACAACGGGAAGTAATGGTTGTTGTAAAAGTCATCCTTTTGGTATGTGTTACCTTGCCAGCGAAATTTTTCCTCAGCTATACCCATTTTTATGAGCGCGGCTTTAATTTCCCTGGCTGCTTTTTCATTGATGACGGCAATCAGCAGGGCATCGAAGTCCATCTTTTTCAGGTCTTCAACAGGCTGCACGGGGAAATCCGGTGTTTTAAGTTCCTTGGCTCTTTTGTCCACTATGCCAGCGGGCTTGAGGTAGTTTTGCCGTTGCAGTTGTCGATAGAAAGACTGACCTGATTCTCCGGCGCCGTAGATGACAGTTCTCTCTCCCTCTTGGAAAAGATGATAAGGGAAGATGTATGACTGGCCCTCATTGGTTCCTCCCGCTCCTGCTTTCAGCAGATGATAGTGGTGGAAATACCAGTAGGCGAAATAGCCTTGCTCGCCGTACATATCCTTAAATACTTGGCGTATTTCTGCCTCACTACCCTCCAACAGGCCCTGGCTGTGGTAGCCTTTCTGGATGAAGGAGGAATCTGTATCAATGATGGCAAACTCCCGCACTTTATCCTGTACTTCCGGTTTGTCACTGAACCACGGGATGTCACCCATATAGGTATCCAGCGCCTCTATCTTCGTTGCAATATTTTTGGCCTGCATTGCAATAAATTTGGCATCCCGCTTTTTTCTGGTCGTGGATGTCGCAGGACGGCGGTAAATGTAGAATACATCCGGAATGCAAACATATCTCTTTGCGTAAAAAACACACCGAAAGAGGAAAATTGCATCTTCCCCAGGCCAAATACCAGTCTCAAACTTTATGCGATATTCTTCCAAGAAGTCTTTGCGGAACATTTTGTTCCAAATGGTGCCATATAATTTGCGCCCGGCCCATTGCCTGACGCGATATTCCTTGTCTACTGAAAGCAAGGTTTCTTTTTCCAAAATAGGCATATCATCGAAGATGATGGTACGGAAATCGTCTGTTGTAGCAACGTGCTCCTGATCTCCCTGGGGTATCAGGCAACCTGGAGAATGAACTACCTCCGCGCCGTACTTTTCGGCCGCCCTATACATGATTTCCAATGTCTCCGGCATATAGAGATCATCACTGTCCAAGAAAGCAATGTATTTGCCCTTGGCGTGCTCAAGGCCCGTGTTTCTGGCGCCACCTGCTGTCTTATTGCTTTCATGGCGATACAGGCTGACCTTGTCATTTTCTCCATAAAGCCTGTTTACCAGTTCCCAGCTGCCATCCGTTGAACAGTCATCTACCACTATGATTTCGAAATCCTGAAAAGTCTGAGCTAGTACACTATCAATAGCTTCCTGCAGATACTTCCCCGCATTGTACAGGGGCACGATTACGGATATTTCCGGCATATGATATCTCCCTCAAACTTCTTTCAGCAATCGATAATCTACAAATCCTGTCCGCCACTTCTCACGATGATAGGCGAAGTATACCGTAGTCAGCAGTTCCCCCACATAGCCAAGGTACCTGTCCGGTCGGGGAGTCTCTGTCTCCTTGTAATGCTCCTGCATCCCCTGCAACACCTTGAACATGAAGTTGCCATAGTCAAGATATATATCGCGCTTGGCTATAACCATGTTATTGGGGTAATGAATCTGTCCTTCCAGAAAATCCTTGGAAAACTTTGCTATCTCAGAATCTTCTT
>JAGBLH010000024.1 GCA_017635515.1 Selenomonas sp. | reverse complement strand
GTCTCACCAAGAAGGTCATCATCGCCGATGCCTTCATTGCTCCTGTGGCGGCAGGATTCAATAATGCGGCAGGGCTCTCCGCCCTGGATGCCTGGGTGCTGGCGGCAGCCTATGCCCTGCAGCTCTTCTTCGACTTCTCGGGCTACAGCGATATGGCGGTGGGGGCGGCCAGGATGCTGAACATAGAGATACCTGTGAACTTCCGTGCTCCCTTCCGGGCAGCCAGCCTCAGCGACTTCTGGAGCCGTTGGCACATATCTCTCACCATGACTATCATGTCCTATATCTACACCCCGCTGCTCAGGATGAAGAAGAGAACCCTCTCTTGGGGCATCTTTGCCACCATGGTGACCATGACCATCATTGGCATCTGGCATGGGGCAGGGGGCACCTTTGTAGTCTTCGGGCTCCTGCAGGGAGCGGGTCTCAGCATCAATCAGGTTTGGAAGCACTATCACCTGCCCTTGCCCAAGTCCTTGGGGCATCTTCTGACTCTCGGCTTTGTGGCCTTTTCCTGTGTGCTCTTCCGGGCAGAGAATATGGCGCAGGCAATAAAAGTCTATAGTGCCATGCTTGGCTGGGGGGGTGGCGAGTCGTATCCATGCAGATGGGAAACTTCCAGCCTGACCATTGACTGGAGCGGGCCGCCCTTCACCTACCTGCCAGCTGACCTCTGGGTGCCGGTGCTGGCAGTGCTGCTCATCATCTGCTGCCCGGAGTCCAACGAGCTGGTGAAGAAGCACTTCCGCCCCAATCTGCGCTGGGCGCTGGCCTTGGCCGTGATGTTCGTTTTCTCGGTGCTGCACTTCACTCAGGTGACGGCGTTCCTTTATTTCCAGTTCTGAGGATTTTGATTGACTTTTGGTGGGAGCATGCTGTACAATATGAATACAGAATTCTTCCGAGCGTCGTCATGTGCTCACAACAAAAATGCACCCCGGAGAGAGATTAGGGCCTCTCCATTGTGGGGTGCTTTTTTGTATGAGAGGCTAGAGCGCTGCTACTCCAACCATTTGCGCACAAGGTCTGCTATTAGGGTAGCGACCAAGCTTGCCAGGACGGACAGAATGAATTCTTCCATCGTCATGTTCTCACCTCCCTTCGCAGGGGGCAGCAAATTCAGTATAGCATTTTTCTTTATAATAAAGGGTGACGCTAAGATATGTCAGCAAAGCAAAACTGTATCCTTTCCCTTGCTCTCATCATGAGAGATGCAGCAGATGAGATACTCACCTGCCTGGAGAGCTGTGCCCAGGCGGTGGATGAAATGGTGATTGCAGATACCGGCAGCACCGATGATTCAGCAGCAGTGGTGCGCACCTTCCTGGAGAAGTGGCAGCAGGAGAATCCTGAGCGGCGGGGAGAGCTTATGGAGATAGAGTGGCAGGATGATTTTGCCGCCGCCCGCAATCAGGTGCTCTCCCGCTGCAGCGGGGAGTTCGTCCTCTCCCTGGACAGCGATGAGAGCCTGTCGGAGGATACCAGGGGGAATCTGCGCCCTTTGGTGGAAGCTCTCGGCAGAGGCGAGCAGGTCGAGGGGCTGAAACCTGTGGAGCTGCCTGACCGTCCCACTTTCCCGGCGGCTGAGTTTGACCTGCTGGAAATCCAGCGGGCCAATGTGGAGAAGGATGGCACGCCGGTGAAGGAGGAGGGATCCGACTTCTCGGTGCGGCTCTTCCGCCGCCGGGAAGGGCTCCGCTATCTGGGAGAGGTGCATGAGCGACTGGACTTCGCGGATGGCAAGCCTACCAAGATTGCCGTGGCAGCTCCGGGGCTTCTGCGCATCATCCATACGGGCTATCGGTCCGGGGTGAAGGAACAGAAGGATGAGCGGAATCTCCAGATCCTCCTGAAGGAAGAAGCGGAGGGGGGGCACACCAATCTGAAGTATTTCTATCTGGCAGATACCTATCATGACAGGAAGCAATGGCAACTGAGCTTCGAGGCTGCCCACAATTGCCTCAAGGAAGGCAGCCGCCCCATCCATGACAAAGAGGCCCCCTACCGTCTCATGTATGAAGCGGCCCGCGAGCTTGAGAAGGCGGCCCGGCTGAAGGCGGGTCTGCCTGCCGCAGAGGGGATGCTCCTGCCTGAGGAAAAGCCGGACGAATCTGAGGCCATGAAGGAAGCCCGCAAGTTCTGGCAGTATGGGGAGAATATCCTGAGCCTGGCTATCAGGGAGTTCCCTGACTACCCCGGGGCCTATTTCTATCTGGGACTGCGCCGGAAGAACCGGGGTGACAAGGAAGGCAGCTGGCAGGCCCTGCGGCTGGCAGAGGAACTGGCTGAGAAATTCCCCCAGGCGTATCCAGAGGAACATTTCAAGTTCCGGGAGAAACTGGAGGAACTGGAAGCGGAGCTGGCAGAGTTACGGCAGGACAGGTGGCTGTTTTATCTCGCCAGGAAAGACAGCCTGGGAGGCAGGTATCTCAGGCGGCTGCTGGAAGCAGACAGGGAAGACTGGGAGGCAGTTGAGGGGAGGAAACCCGAGGCGCAGCAGGAGGGGAATCGTCCCCGGGGGCTCATCCTGCCCTTCCTGGAGATAGATGGGGGAAACCAGAGGCAGTTCCTGCCCAAGGTGGCCCTGGTCCTTCAGCAAGCCAGGGATTTCAACCGCACGGTGCTCCTGCTCAGGGAGCCGCTGCCAGAGGTGCTATCGCTGCTGCAGCGCCACCAGCAGCGGGGCCTGCCCTGCACGGCGGTCTGTGCCAAGGCCGGGGAACT
>JAGBLH010000227.1 GCA_017635515.1 Selenomonas sp. | reverse complement strand
TACATGGTGCCGACGGTGTATATGCCCCTTGCTGCCATGCCCATGACGCCCAATGGCAAGATTGACCGCAAGGCCCTGCCGGAGCCGGAGGTTTCTGCTGAGACAGAAAATGTCCCGCCGGAGACAGAGAGGGAAAGGCAATTCTATGAAATTGCTGCAGAGCTTCTTGGCACAAAGGCTTTTGGCGTGACAGATAATCTGGTAAGCCTAGGACTGTCCTCCATCGGAGCCATGGGCCTGGCGGCAAGGCTCCACTGCACATGGAATTTGCATATTCCCGCAACGAGGATCCTCAGGAGCCCCACCATCCGAGCTATGATCGCCTTGGCAGAACAAGGGGAGGGCTGTACACAGCCGCCCTTTGTCCACTATGCGAAACGGGAATTTTACCCCCTGATGGAAAACCAAAGGGACATTTACAGGGCGTGGGAACAAAATAGTCGAGCGACCCAGTACAATATACCGAAAGTCATCCCCTTTGCCCGGGTGGAAGGGGAAGCTCTGGCCGGCGCCCTGCAGGACGCCCTGAATGCCCATGAGTATTTAAAGACCCGCTTCATCTACGTGGAAGGAGATGTGATGCAAAAGCCGGGGGACGGAGATTCCCCGGCAGTAAGCCTGAGGGAACTTGACAGGGAGCCGGACAGGGATTTTTTCCAGAGCCGCGTCCTGCCCTTTGACCTCCTAGGGGGGCGTCTGTACCGGCTGGAGATCTACACCTTCGACCACCGTTCCTGGCTGTTTGCAGATATTCATCATATGGTGTATGATGGAATTTCTGCCAATGTGTTTTTGGCAGAAGTCCGCCGCGCCCTGACAGGTGAAAGCCTGCGGGGGGAGTCCTTCAGCGCCCTGGACTTTTCCCTCTACGAGAGGGAACTTCAGAGCAGGGAGGAATACGCCCATGGGAATGACTACTTCCTGGGACTGGCAGAAGGAGCGGTTCCCGCTGTTCTTCCCGATTCCCCAAGCCCCGATGGAAAGAGGGTGGGAACCTTTGCCCTGTCGATTCCCGCCGGGGAAGTCAACCGTTTTTACAAGGACTTGGGCGTAACGCCGGGGAGTTTTTTCCAGGCTGTCTTTGGCGAGACCCTGCGAAGGGTGACCGGGGAGGAAAAAATCCTCTATGTAACCACGAGCGGCGGTCGGTCTGCCTTCCCGGGCCTTATGGACTCTGTGGGCATGTTTGCGAAAACCCTGCCCGTAGTTTCCAAAAATCCCGGGGAGATGACCGTCAGGGAATACGTCAGGGAGGTGCATAGGCAGCTGTCCGAGACCTATGCCCGGGAGTGCTGCCCCTGCACGGAACTGCTGAAAAGCCGGGGAATCATCCCGGAAACAATGTTTATCTACCAGGGAGGCATCTCGGAGCAGGAGCCTTCAAGCATCACCTTGGAACCGAATGCCACCAGACAGCCTTTTTATGTGGATTTTCTTGCCCAGGGGCAAGTCTATGTTTTTCATGTGACATACGACGGCAGGCGCTATAGCCGGTCCGCAGTGGAGACTTTTGCCGGGATGGTGAAGCATATAGCCCTTGGCTTTGTACGGGAAAAATATGTGAAAGATGTCAAATGATAGGAAAGCATGGTGGCTACAATGCAGATTTTATCTAAAAATCCTCAATCCTCTGCCGCAGACCCGGTTCTGCAACGAAATTACAGGATTTTGTTGAGCAAGTTTGTCCGTTATTTATTGCCCAGCACCCTGACAATGGTTGCCCTGTCCCTTAACGGCATCTTCGACAGCATGATGGTTGCCAACTTGCTGGGCAGCAAGGCTATGGGCGTAGTGGCCCTGGGCTTTCCCATCATCTTTTTGACATCCGCTATAAACGATCTGTTTGGTATCGGCGGGGCAACCCTTTATGCTGTTTTCCTGGGAGAGCACCAAAGGGAAAAAGCAGACAAAGTGCTGTATTTGTCTGTGGTGGCGGCGTTTTTGTCCGGACTTCTCCTGATGGCGGCGGGACTTATTTTCCCTGAGTTTTTTATCTTCCTCCTGTGCAATGATGAGAGCCTTGCCCCGGACTTTGCTCATTATTTTCGCGTGCTTATGCTTTCGGTTCCCCTTTTTTCTCTGGTGCTGACACTGGTGGAATTTATGCCTCCCAGCGGAATGCCCGGCCTGGCAACCATTGTAAATTTAGTGGCCAACGGACTGAATCTCCTGATGAACTATATCTATATCGCTTATTTTGATATGGGAGTGGAGGGAGCTGCCTGGGGCACGTTGACAGGGTATTTGGTGGCGGCCCTCCTGCTGCCCTTCGCTTTTTGGCGGAGCAAGGGGATGATGCACTGGCAAAGGGCAGCCTGGCAGGACTTGCCCCTTTTATGGAAATCCGTATCTACCGGCAGTGCAGCCGCTGTGTCCCAGCTCAGTTTTGCCATCAAATATGCCTTTTGCAATCAATTAGCCTCCCTTTACGGCGGCACGGCGGGGGTAGTAGCCTTTTCCATTTGTTTGCAGGCCTTTTCCCTGGTTTCTACCTTCTACAGCAGCATCATCAATGCAGCCATGCCTATTTTGGGAGTGCTGCACGGCGAGGGCGATTTTTCCGGCAGCCGGCATGTCTTGACGACAGCATTTCTCTATGAGATAGTGATTGTGGTTGCCTTTGTGGCTTGGTTTGAAATTGCGCCGGAGCAAATGGCAGCAATTTACAATATCGTAGATCCCCAGGAGTCCGCCATGGTGCAGACAGGGCTGAGTATTTTCACCCTTGCCCTTATCCTGCGAACACTGTGTATTACCTTTATGCGTTATTTGCAGATTTTGCAGGAACACCTTTACGCCATGGCCATCAGCTTGTTTGACGGCTTCGTCGGCACCGTTCCGATTGCCTGGCTGTTATGCAATTTAGTGGAGCTGGATGGCCTGTGGTGGGCTTATCCCTTAAATAGCATCGTCCTCTTTACTGGGATATTGCTGTATAATCTTCACCTTTCCCGCAAATCCGTCCGTTACACAAATTTCCTGCTCATGGAGCGGGATGAAAAGATGGAGAAAATCTTGGATTTTACCATGACAAGCGATCCGAAGGATATTTCCCTGGTCTCCGAGAAGCTTATCGAATTTGGCAAAAGAAGCGGGCTGAATGGAAAATCTGCGCTCATCCTGGGCTTGACCGTGGAAGAAATGGCTGTGTATACGAGAAATCATGCGCACAGCAAAGAAAATATTGATGTTTTGACCCGTCTTTATAAAGATCGCATTGAAATAGATTTCCGCAGCCTGGGTGCGTCCTTTAACCCCTTGACAGAAAACGAGGGGGACGATATGATAAATTTGCGTCTGATTCGCAGTCTTGCTGATTCCCTGCAATATGACTATATTATGGGAATGAACAGCGCAAGAATTACCATATCAAGAGGCTGAATCCGTGAAACTGGACAGGATGTATGATGTACCTGCTATGGGGCTGTTGCATGAGTGAGAAATTACTTATGCACAGCCCCTTTAGCTTTTCAACTTGACGATATCTTAAAAGTAAGAGCAAAATACAGGAATTTTGAGCGCAAGACGCTAGACGGTCTGAAAATCGTCTTTGTTTCTTGCGCTCTTTGATTTTTTAAGCAGCGTTATCCACAGGGATTCGGTGCCGATTAAGCTTTTCTGCCTGTATTTTGCAGTGCAGCTTTTGAATGTTATAAGCCATAGCCAACAGCATCGTTTCCACAAGGACATTTTTATTGCCACG
>JAGBLH010000226.1 GCA_017635515.1 Selenomonas sp. | reverse complement strand
GGCGGCCAAGGTGGCGGAGCTTACCGGCAAGAAGGCGGAGGCCACGGAGCCGCACTATGCCTATCTCAAATGCCGTGGCAACCTCACGGCGGCGGTCATGGCCGCCCGCTATGAGGGCGTGCCTGACTGCGCTGCCGTGAGGCTGGTGGGGGGCGGCCCCAAGGGCTGCAAGTTCGGCTGCCTGGGCTTTGGCAACTGCGTGAAGGCCTGCCCCTTCGGTGCCCTCTCCATGGGGGAAGATGGCTTGCCCGTGGTGGACAAGGAGATCTGCACGGGCTGTGGCAAATGCGTGGAGACCTGCCCCCAGGGCCTCATGGCGCTGAAGACCTTCGGCGCTCCCGTGGAGGTCACCTGCAGCTCCCACGACAAGGGGCCTGCGGCCAAGAAAGCCTGCCAGAACGCCTGCATCGGCTGTGGCCTCTGCATGAGGAACTGCAGCCGGGGGGCCATCAAGGTGGAGAACTTCCTGGCGGTGGTGGACTCGTCCAAGTGTGCCGGCTGCACTGAGCCCACCTGCCTGGGCAAATGTCCCACCAAGGCCATACAAAATCTGGTCAAGGCTCCTGCCACGCAGGCCAAAACAGCATAAAAAGAACTGCCCGAGGCTGATGCTTCGGGCAGTCTTTGTATATGCAATTACACAGCATACTGAAGTACGGTGTCCTCTCCCGCCACAACGGATTCTCCTGCCGTGCGGGGGGTGATTTCTTTGACCCGCTCATAGTTCACGATGAGCACAGGACAGATCATGTTGATCTTGTTCTTTTCCAAGAGCGGCCTGTCCAGTTTCAGTATGGGCGTGCCCGCGGTGACCTTCTCGCCGCTGTGCTTCAGGGCCGTGAGGCCGTCACCGTTCATAATGATGGTATCGAGGCCCACATGCACCAGTACCTGCACCCCATCGGGGGTAGTGATGGCAAAGGCGTGCTTCGTATCGAAGAAGAGAGTGATTTCCCCGTCACAGGGAGCCAGTACCGTATCGCCATCCGCCAGGATGGCCAGGCCATCGCCCGTGAGCTTTTCGGAGAAAACCGGATCCGGCACATCAATAAGCCTGATGGTTTGTCCGGAGATGGGAGCCAAGAGGTGGAGTGCTTGTAAATCCTTTTCCTGCGTAGTCATGCTTTGCTGCTTCATGTGTGGTGGTACATCCATTGCACCGACAGAAGCATTTCACCTGCCTTTGCTAAATTTTTGAAAATTTCGTACTCGTTCCTTTTCCTCTATTTTAAACCTTTGGCGGGTTTTGTCAAGTTTTGGGGGCGTGAAGGAAACGTTTTCCGCATAAATAAAGTGCTTGACAGCCAGCAACATCTGGGGGGAGGTTAGGGCAGGTTCGGTATATTCTTGCTGAGGGCAGTGTGGTGGATGATTTCATCTACCCTGAGGTCAATAGCCAGTTCCTGCTTGTGCAGGGTCTCGGCGGTGGCGAATTCTGACTGGTCGCCCCCTTCCAGTCCCTTGATGAAGTGCTCCCAGGCCTCGATGGTGGTTTTGGTGGAGAGCCTCCTTTGCTCGGCCAGATAGCGGGCACCCTTGGGCACCTCCACCTGGTCAAGCTTGGCCTGCCTGTCCTGCAGGGTGGGAATGACCTCCTGGGTCAGCAGCTTCCTGAGGTGTTTCTTCTGGTAGTCCGTGAGCTTGCCGGCGGCGGTGTTCGTGAGGGACTGGAACTTGATCTGCTGGTCCCGCAGCTTCTCATTGCAGGCGGTCACAATGCCCCTGGTGGCCTCGATATAGTCGGCGATGTCCTTGTTCTGCAGGGGGGCGATGGTGTCAAGGTAATGCTTGTAGTTCTTGATATAAGCCACCTGCCAGTGGCCATCAGCAGCTTTTTCCATGGACAGCACCAGCGTGAAGTCCGTCTGGGTGTAGTCCTCCCGCACCTTGACTTCCGCCAGGGCGGTGCTGCCGTGGCGGTCTACCTTGCCCACTTTCAGGAAAGTGGTATTGCGCAGCTGGCTGCGCTCCAAAAAACGCTCATAGTCAATGCCCAGCTGGCGGCCTTTCAGGATATCCGCTCCCTCCGGCAGGGTCCAGCTGCCTTCCGTCAGCCTCCGCATGATGGTTTCCTCCGTGCCCTGGGCGAGCTGGGGCTTGATGAGAATGTAGAACTTCTCGAACATCACCTTGCTCTGGGGAGTGAGGGTGGAGTCGTAGGCAAAGAGGTCGATGGTCAGGTCGTCATAGGCCCTGGAGGTCAGCACCCCCAAGTTCACATAGCGCTTGAACTTCTCCCCGTCCCTCTCCTGCCAGGCCAGCTTGGCCTGTTCCAAGGCATACTCCGGAGTGCGGGAGAAAAAGCCGAAATACCAGGCCACCGTGCCTAGGGCTACGGCTACGCACAGAAAAAATAGAAGCTGCCAGCGGTGGGAACGGGTTTGGCGCTCCTTCAGCTTCTTTTGCCAGGTATAGTCATCCATACGGGAAAGTCCTCCTAGTTAAACGTGAAAACTACTTTATCATAACATTATTCAAGGAATTTGACTATTTAAAATTCCATATTTGGAATTTTTTTGGTATACTATAGATAATATGTTCTGTTTGTGCAAAAGGAGAACACCATGAAATGGCTGACCCATGAGGTAGTTACAGGGGTTATTGTCTATGCGGCTACGGATGATCCTATGGCGGCAGTTTACAGCATGGCGGGGGCGATTATCCCCGACAAGGTGGAGGGCAATCCTTTCAAAAGGCACCTGTCCCACCGTGGCTGGTCCCACTGGCCCTTGCTTTATATACTGCTGGCCGGGGTCTTTGCCTCCGGGAAGGAGTATCTGGGGTTGGATTTCGGCACCTTGAAGGAAATCGGATATTTCATGGCCATAGGCGCCTTGCTGCACATAGCAGAAGATGCTCTCTGCGGCAAGGTGCCGTGGCTGACGCCTTACCACAAAATAGGGGTGAGGCTTTTCAAGGTCGGCTCTGTAGGCGAATACCTGACCGCTTTGGTGCTGGTGCTGGGGGCTTACGGCTTGAAAATTGTCTTTGGCTGAAAAACGCTCCTCGTTGCAGTGATTTTTGCATTTTGTGTAGGGGAATGCTCGAGGCACGAAGTACAGCAGGTAAATGAATTGATGGTATCAATGCAGAGAAATTTGAAAGGGATTTTATATCGTGGAATACTCAAATGATTATCTCGATGATTTGCTTGTACGCATGGCACATCATAGCACCGCCATTGAGGGCAACTCCTTGACACAGGGGGAAACCAAGAGCATCCTTATTGACGGTTATGTTCCTCGGGCTATGAATCTTAGGGAACTTAATGAAGTAATCAACTACAAAGGCTTTATGCAGGTTATCCGTGAAAAATTAGATAATCTGCCGCCGCTTAGTTTGGAACTGGTAAAAAAAATACATTTTCTTCTCTGCCAAAATGCCATTGATGGTGTGGCAGGAGTCTTTAAGACCATACCTAATATGATTATTGGAGCAAGTTTTACACCGACTCAGCCATACATGGTCATAACCGAATTGCAGGACTGGATATTGAATCTGGAAGCACAGATAGAGGGTCAGGGCAAAGAGGGCATCATCGAAGCCATCTGCCGCCAGCACATCGCCTTTGAGCGCATTCATCCCTTTTCTGATGGCAATGGCCGCGTGGGCCGTGCTCTGATGGTCTATACCTGCCTGCAAAGGGGGATTGCACCTATAGTGGTGACTAAGGAGGACAAGGCTGAGTATATCAGCTATCTGAATACCCAAGATGTTGCGGGGCTGACCGGGTTTTCATTGAAACTGAATGCCGAGGAAGAGAAGCGAATAAAGTTATTTTCACAGGGGTGAATGTCTTCGTCTCCCCCATAAATCTGTGCCAAATTCATTTAACCAACACATCCTAATCAAAGGCAAAATGTTTGTCAATGTGGAAATAGCACCGCCATATCAGATGATGTGGGAACTGGCAGGAGATTAACCTTGTTATAGCGAAAAATCTATCAGTGATTCCTGAAATACGTATTGGTACAGATGGCAGTGCAGCTTGGCTACAATCAGGTTACACACGGTTGATGGTGGTGAGAGATATGTTTTCAGAAGAAATAAGGGAAGACATAGAACGGTACATAATTTTGCACTATCGTCCGGAGGGGGCGAAGGAGCGGAGATTTGACAAAAAGGAGCTTGGAGGTGCTCATGCTTGTAATTTTGTTCCTGCAATAGGAGCAGCAGCTATATCTTCAAATTTTTTCAAGAGCATTGGCAATCTAGTGGCCAAGCTGGATATGACTTTTTCTGAAAAACTCATGTGGTGGATCAAGGAAAAGGGGCTGGAGCCGGTGGATGTATATGAGTCTGCGGGCATCACCAAGGAGCATTTTTCCAAAATCAAAAAAATTCCAAGTACCATCCTACTAAGGAAACAGCACTGGCCTTTGTCATGGCCTTGCATCTGAATATGGAGGCGGCAATGGATTTGCTGAAGCGGGCCGGGTATGCCCTGTCACAAAGCAGCAAAAGCGATATCATCGTAGCGTATTTTTTGGAGCATGGCATATATAAACTCGATACAATCAACGAAGCTTTGTATAGTTTTGGCTGCAAGCCGTTGTCCAACTGGCGTGCCACAAAATAAAATTCCCCAGGTTGCCTGCCAGGCTACCGCAGGAGCAACGAATCCCGCTATAATGGAGCCATGAAGGAAATGGTTCGTGCTAAGGGGGAATCAAGATGACCTGGTGGAGAGACGGCCTGTTTTTGGCAATCGGCGGGCTGGCGGGCTTTGCGCTGGCGGCAGTGCTGGAGAGAAGCGACGAGGAAGGTGAGGCAGAGGCAGATGCAATGGAACTGCTCATAAAGGATATTCGGCAAGAGGCCGAATCCCTTATGGCGGACTGCACCACAGCCGAAGAACGCGAAAGCGTCTACGCGCAGGTGAAGGAATCTGTGCGCAACCTGCAGCTCACCTTGCAGGCAAGGGGCGATGAAATCATAGCTGACCTGCAAAGGGAAGCAGAGGAGGCTCCGGACAAGGAAACCATAGAAAGTGATTTGCAGGAACGAGTGGCAGCCTTCAAGCAGAAGATGGAGAACATGTCGGCCAAGCTGGACGAAACCTTGACCGACCTGGCCGACGGGCCTGCACCGGCAGTGAATTGATGTTGGGGATAGGTGAATGAGTCCCCTTTCCACAGACAGGTAGCGAGGATGGGAGCATAGACCGATGGGAGAAGTCTGTCTATGTGCAGATCCAGATAGTTGTTTCTGAGGAAAGGGGAATTTTTTATGGAAATCCAAATGAACATTGATGAAGAGTGCCTTCGCTATATCATGGAGCATGGCCTGATCGAAAAGGTTTACTCGGTCATAGGCCTGGGGGAGGTGCTGCTGTGGATGGACAAATACCCGGAAGTCCTTGAAAAGGATAAGCCGTCATACCTCTACACGGGAGAGGGTGCGGTAGATGTTGTCCTCAAGATGGAGCGCCAGGGGGATACTTTTATTGTGACTGTAGATCAAATATGCTATTGATGCTTCTGTTGCTGGGCCGGCCCAAGTGGCTGGCTTTTTGCATACAGGAAAATTTACGGGGGTGCTTGCCAGGCTACCGCAAGGGGCGGGGAAGGGTGGTATAATACTATTTAGGAGAGTACACGGGGAACATAAGGAAGGGAGATAGTTTACGGACGAGTTGACAGGATTTTGATTGGCTTTGTCGAATGTTAATAAGACATATAAACAAGAAAAGTACGTGTGCGGTAAGGGGAACAAGTTTGAGTAAAGTAGTATATTAAATGTCTGAGTTGGTTAAAATGAAATAATAGTTTTGACTGCATTAAAAAATATAGGAGGACAAAATGAAATATGATCCTTTAGATATGTTATTAAACGATGAAAGAATTACTGAAAACGAATGGTCTGCTCTTGCTAAAGCTTTGGATGTTAAACCAATAAATAATAATAATAGACTGAAAAAAGCAGAAATAATAAATGAAGAATTACGACATTCTTTTGGGCATACTGTTGCTAATATATCACGATCTATTTATGAACCTGATTATATGGATCCAATTTTAAAAGAAGTGGTTAAATTTTGTAAACTTGAGGGATTACCAATTCGTTGTACGGCAGAAGTAATTGAAGAAGCACTATATAATAAAATAACATCAGCGTATAAGAATGCACATCCTGTCGAATGGAAGCACTGTAAATATAATGAGTCGGATTACTTCTCTAAACTCATTGATATAGGGAAAAATCAAAAATCTTTATTGTCTATTGTAGGAGATGTTGCAATTGGTGGTGTTACTGGATTTGGTATTATCTCTGCAATATCTAAAAAGATTAATCCCGTGGCTGCCGTAGTTGCTCCTGTTAATACACTTTTTTTTGATACAAATTGGAGGAAGGTAATACCAGCAATTCTTATCGTTTCTGTAATAAGAAAAAGACTTAAACTCTGTGATGTGTTGAATTGCAAGAGGTGATTTTAGTGCAAATGAATGTTCTTCTAGAAGTACCAGATGAAATTGTAAACGGCTTAGCGAATGGTACATATACACGTTATGGTGGCGTGATTCGCGGAGAGGGTAAACAAATAGTTACGCTTTTAAAGGATGCTGGTAGCATAAGCACAAATACTGTTGTTACAGGTATAAATCCGCAAATGGCTATACTTACAGTAGCAATTGCTGCAGGCTTCATGGTGCTTAATGAGAAGATGAATCAAATTAATAAAACATTGACGAATATTGTATATGATGTTCAGGAAATAAAAGAGATTGTAGATGATATACGTGAATTTCAGTTCATGTCGCTAGATGTTGAATTTAAACATGCCTTAACTAATGCAAATAGAGGATTAACTGAAAACAATTATAATCTAATCGAACAAGCCAGAAGTGACTTCAACCATGTTGGTGAATTTATGCTTGCAATAATGGATAAGATAATTAATAAAAATCGTCTCATTAGTTCTTTGGATATGTATATTCAATGCTCCCTTATTTATTATATTTGTGCTCAAGCTGATATCCATTGTAGCATGGCTTTGAATCAATACGATACAGTGTCAAAAGATGTTGATTGTTATCAAAATAAATTAGATGGTATTCAACAAGAATTCAGTAAGGGGTTAATGTCTTCGTTATCAAATGATATTGAGAGTCTATCTTATAAAAGAATTGAGTCTTTAAAAGTAAATGTGCAACAGTTAGAATGGTTTAAAGAATGTACCTATAGTAATTTGCATGTGGCAGGATTTTTAAAAGAAAATAATATTAAGTATATAGAATATGAAGATGTGATGAAGAGATTTACGGAAAATAAAAATGCGGTTGCGTGTCAAATGGTGGCATCATATTGAGGTGTGTTTCAATTAAGATAAAAACCTGCTCTTATCACTTAAGAGCAGGTTCCTTTTTCATATTCATTAATGAAGTCCGACATATTCATTATGCGAGGTTTGGGTATATCGAGTACAAGAAAATCCTTGTCGCCACTAACCAGTACGTCTACATTTTCAGCTATAGCTGTGGCAAGGATAGGGGAATCCTTGGGGTCACGGATTTTAGGCATTTCTTCAATGGTTTCGGCAAAGCTTGTACTTACCATTTCATGAGGAAGATTCAGAAGAAATGCATCAAAATCTATGTTTTTGTTGGCAAATTTCTTTTGGTTAATGCGACGTATTTCTGTTATTATGTAATCACATAGGACTATAGTAGCATTATTGGAAAGGACAGATAAAAAATGCCATGTTGAAGCGGTCGGGAAGAATATTGCAGAGATAAAGATGTTTGTATCAAGCATTACGCGCAATTTGGTATTCCTCCCATACTTCCTTGCGAATTACCTCTTTTGCGTAGCGTTGTAATTCGGCTTCATTGGAGAAGCCTGCTTCTTCTGCTGCTCCAGCCAGTTCATGAGATATTTTTTGAAAGGCATCCAGCATGGCGTTTGGCTTAGCAGCTTCGCTAGGCTCCCAAGCAACTTGTGGTACTGAGCCGGTATTCACGATGTTTTTCAGCAACGAAGTGCAGGCGGCGGAAACGGTGAGGCCCATGGTGGCGCAGATTTTCTCTGCCTCACGCTTTAGATCTGGGCTTACTTCCAGTGTGATGGTTTCGACATTAGTCATAAATATCGCCTCCCTAAGGAAATCTTAGCACAGTATGCATATAAAGTAAACAGAAAATTTAGCATATATACGTAAGGTGAGTGAATTTGCTGGCTTGGCGAGAGGTTTATGTGGAAATTTGCTAGGTAGCCTGCCAAGCTACCATTTTCAGTGCATCCGCAGTTATAATTGGATTGGGTGGATGAAAACTATAAGGAGAGTGATTTGTCATGTTTGAAACGAAGGAACAAGAAGAAGTCTGCAACGTAAGGGTGTTATGCCTTGGCAGAACAACAGATGAGTGGAAGAAGCTTCCGCAGGGAGCAGAAAGCCTGTTGCTTGTTGGAGATCCAATGGATACATCTACGTGGAAAGAAGCTGTGGATGTTTGTTTCGTAATAGCAGATGGAAAAGAAAAAGGAGCAGTCGAGGAAGCCAAGAGCGTCATAGAGGAATTGAAAAAGAAAAACGTTTTAGTAATCCCCTCGTTAATCACGTGTGATGCAGTTGAATTAGGGGTGCCGACATTTTTTATAAATCAGGACAAGTACAGTGACAAGAAGGAAATCTATGAGATTATATACACTGCGTCTGAATCGGTGAAAAGCATCGTTTCCGAACCTGGAGTGGTCGATCTTGATTTGAAAGATTTAAGAGATGTTTGCCAGTGTGGAGAAAGATTGATCATGACCAGAGCTGAGACTGATGGGGAGAATGCAGCCAGGCAGGCGTGCATAAAGGCGATGGAGAAAGTAACGGCAGAACTGGAAGAGTTAGGACCTAAAAAGGGAGTTTTGCTCAATGTGGTCGGTTCTGAGGATAATCTCAGTATGATGGAGGTATGCGAAGCAAGCGAGGTGCTGATGGATAAGCTTGGTGATGAGAAGTGCAATATTATTTGGGGAGCAGCAGTTGATAACAATTTAGGTGAGAAGGTGGCTGTGTCCATCATAATAGCAGGTTGAAAAGAGGAAAGGATGATGGAAATGGAAACGAAAAGCACAACAGAAGAATTGCTGGAATTAGCCGAACAGGCTCGGGAGGAAGGCGATATTGAGAAGGCTATTGGCTTTTATAGCCAAGCGGCTGAAGCTGGTGAGACTGATGGCATGTGTCAGATTGGCATGCTGTATCAGTATGGCGAGGGTGTTGAGCAGTCTTATGATAAGGCCATCGAGTGGTATCAGAAAATCCTTGAAGCCGGGGATACGGATGGCTGGTTCCTGCTGGGCACTGTTTATGAAGATCTTGAGGACTATGATAAAGCGGTGGAATGCTATGAAAACCAGATTGAAGGAGGAGGGAGTTGCCAGTATTTTGCATTCTGGGGGCTGGCTAAGGCTTACCAGTATGGCTTGGGCAAGGAAGAGGACTTTCCGTTGGCTCTGGATTACTACCATAGGGCAGCTGGTCATGGAGTGGTGCAGGCTATGGTGGCCCTGGGTGAGATGTATTTCAACGGCCAGGGTGTAGCCGAAGATTATGATATAGCGAATTATTGGTTTGAAAAGGCATTGGCTGCTGACGCAGAACAACCGGAGGCTTTGGGACATCTGGGCATGGCCTATTATTATGGCTGGGGCAAGGCTGCTGATCTGGATAAAGCCAGGGAATATCTGGAAAAGGCTGTGGAAGCCGGTGAAGAGAATGTTATGTTCGTCCTGGGCAGGGTATATTATGATCAGGAGGATTATGAAAATGCTTGGCGATATTTCCAAAAAGCGGCAGTGGATGGCAATGAAGCCCAGGAAGAGGCGGAAGACAGGCTGGGCGATATGTACCGTTTCGGCGAAGGTGTAAAAAAGGATCTGGTAAAGGCAGTAGAGTGGTATAAAAAGGGAGCAGAGCATGGCAGCGAATGGGCGATGTGCTCTCTTGGCTATATGTTGGAGCATGGTGAGGGCGTAGAGGTGAATGAGAAACTTGCCGCCCACTGGACGCTGGAGGCAGCCAAGCGAGGGAATACTGTAGCCATGTTCAATATGGGCGCCGACTATGAACAAGCTGCTGGGGTAGAGCAGGATTATGTTGCTGCTATGGCCTGGTATATACGGGCAGCTGAGGCAGGAGACGAGGATGCCATGTATAAAATCGGGGATCTCTATTATTTCGGTAACGGTGTGGAAAAGGATTATTCCCTGGCTAAAGAGTGGTATGAAAAAGCCATTATGGCTGGAAACGAAACACCACTGATGCCACTTGGTACGATTTACTACTATAGGCAGGACTACGAGAAGGCCATGGAGTTCTATCTGAAGGCTGCTGTTGACGGTAACAGGCATCAGCACATCGCCGAGGCTAGGATTGGCGATCTTTACATGGAGGGCACCGGTGTGGAGCAGGATCTGTCCAAGACTGTAGAGTGGTATAAAAAATCAGCCGGGCATGGTTATGCCTTTGCCATGAAGGTTCTTGGTGACCTTTATGCGGAAGGAAATGGAGTGAAAAAAGATATTGTCAAGGCGAAAGAGTGGTATGAAAAAGCTCTGGAAGCAGGAGTGGATGAGGAAGAGGCCATGAAAATCAAGATGAAAGTGGACAGCTTTGACTGAGGGTGGCTTCGCTCACCGTATTGGTTGGCCTCTTCGTTGACACGCAAAAAACACGCACGAGGATTTTCCCGTGCGTGTTTTTCGATTATGGGGAATCAATGGTTGGCTAGATTGTATATTTCTATGGCTGTTTCCTTGTCAATGGGATGGAAGGTTGCTACGGTCTTGGTGCCGTTGGCAGTGACCATATCGGCCAGGTACTCGATCATTTCCTTGTTTTGCACGCCGATACCCAATTCAGTGAAATTCACAGGCATGTCGATTTCTTTGAAGTAGGCGAGGGTGGCTTCGATGCCCTTCTGGGCTTTTTCCTCGGTGGTGCCTGCGGTGATGCCCCAGACGTTCTCGGCGAATCTGGCGAAGCGCTCGGGATTATCTTTCCATACATAGTCTGTCCAGCTGCCCCAGACGCTGGTGAGGCTGGCGCCGTGGGTGACGTCGAATCTTCCGGAGAGTTCGTGGCCCAGCTTGTGGCAGGCGAAGTCCTTGGCACGGCCCAGGCCGGTGAGATTGTTGTGGGAGAGGCTGCCGCACCACATGATCTCGCTCATGGCATCGTAGTTTTTCGGGTCCTGCAGCAGGGTGCGGGAATGCTTGATGACATTTTTCATGAGACCTTCGGCGATGAGGTCAGTCATGTCGTTGGGAGCAGGGTCCGTGGTGAAATAGCGCTCCATGGTGTGCATGAGGATGTCGGCAATGCCACAGAAGACCTGCCGCCTGGGGGCGGTGAAGGCCAGCTCAGGATTCATGAAGGCGAGGGTGGGGCGGTTGAGGTCGGTATTCAGCCCTGCCTTCTTGCCTGTTTCCTCATTGGTGATAACCGCCGAGTCACTGGTCTCGCTGCCAGCAGCCGCCAGGGTCAGCACAGCCCCCATGGCAGTAGTCCGGGTGAGCTTCACCTTGCCACTCCAGAAGTCCCAGATATCCACACCCGGGTTGGCTACGCCGTGGGCTACGGCCTTGGCGGAGTCGATGACGCTGCCGCCGCCTACAGCCAGGATGAAGTCGGCCTTGAAAATCATGGCGTCATTGATAGCACCGCGCACCCAGGCCAGCCGGGGATTGGGCTTAACGCCGCCCCGCACCTGAAGGGAGAAGCCTGCTGCCGTCAGCTGGCTCTCAATGCGGGGCAGCAGGCCTGTCTCGATGACGCTGCCGCCGCCATAGACGATGAAGACCCGGCTCTTGCCATAGGCTTTGATTTTTTCTGCAATACGTTCTTCAGCGCCTTTGCCGAAGACGATTTCTGTGGGGCATTTGAAGTTGAAAGATTGCATGTGCTGTTACCTCCATGTTGGCTTGAAAAAGGGATTGGTTTAATCATAGCATAAAACAAGCTCTTTTTTGAAGTTCTAGATAAAAGTCTTCATGTCCTGCCAGGGGAAAGAAAAAGGGATGGATATTTCAAAAGGAATTTGATGTGCTTTGTAGAATATAAAAAGGAGCGGCAGAGAATATGTTTTGGGGATAGGAGATTTTACGATGGCTAAATATCTGCCTCTGGCCTTGGTGGCCTTGCTGCCGGTGCTTCTGTCAGCAGTGCTTTATTGGGCATATAGCAAGCCGCTTTCCCACTGGAGTCCAAGGAAGAAGCAGTTGCTGGCAGGATTTTGCTTTGGCCTGGCAGCGGTTTTCGGCACGGAGTTTGGAGTGCCTATGGACGGTTTGCGGGTCAATGTCCGGGATGCGGCTCCTATTTGTGCCGGACTTATTTTCGGTGCGCCCGCCGGCATTATGGCCGGGCTTATCGGCGGCATAGAAAGATATCTGGCGGCCTGGTGGGGGGCGGGGTTTTACACTCAGCTGGCCTGTACTTTGGGGACAATGTTCGCTGGTTTCTTTGCGGCGGGACTCAGACGCTATATGTTTGAGGACAAGAAGCCTGGCTGGGTATACGGCCTGGCAGTAGGAGGCGTGGCGGAAATCGTCCATATGACCCTGATCTTCTTCACCAATATGGATGATGCCAGGACGGGCTTCCATTTCATCCAGCTCTGCACCGGACCTATGGTCACCGCCAATGCCTGCTCGGTCATGCTGGCCTTGCTGGTGGTGGGAATCCTGGGCAAAGAAAAGATCATCCGGCGGGAGGGTGTGCCTCATATTGCCGAGACCTTTCAAAAGTGGCTGTTGGTTTGCATCGTGGTGGCTTTTGGCTGTGCTTTTTCCTTTACCTATGCGCTGCAAACCCGTATTTACCATGGCACCATGGAGGAAACTTTCCGTCAGAATCTGGAGGATCTGAAGCGGGAAATCATCTCCGTGGCCGGGCGCAATGAAATGCTCAAGGCCAAAGGGGGAGAGGATGACCCTGAAGGAAAATTCTTCGACGGCTCTCAGGAGGATCCCGGGCTGCTGATAGGCAGCATCACTGAGAACTGGCACGTGGGAGACAGCGGCTATCTGCTGGTCTTTGACCAGGAGGGCAGGCTGAAGAGCACGGCAGTGGGAGCAGAAGAGGAGATTACGGAGGGAAATACCCAGATTGACTGGCCGAGCCTGGAAGAAGGGGAAATATCCTTGGCCATAATAGGGGGCAAGGAGGCCTATGTGATGTGGCAGGAGGCGGGAAGGTACCGCACTATGGCAGTGGCGCCAGTGGAAAAGGCGGATTTTTCCAGAAACCTTTCTGTCTATCTCATGACCTTTGTGATAGTGCTGATTTTCTCAGCCCTCTTCATTCTCATCTACTGCCTGATACGGCGGCTGATTGTGGACAAGATTCACAGCATCAACAAGTCTCTGAGCCGCATTACTGCCGGGCAGCTGGATGTGGTGGTGGATGTGCGCAGCAGCGAGGAATTCACTTCCCTGTCCGACGACATCAACAATACAGTGGCCACTCTCAAGCATTATATTGACGAGGCGGCGGCCCGCATTGACAGGGAACTGGAATTTGCAAGGGAAATACAATATTCGTCCCTGCCCTCCATCTTTCCGCCCTTTCCCCAGCGCAAGGAATTTGATATCTACGCTTCCATGGATACTGCCAAGGAAGTGGGGGGGGATTTCTACGATTTCTACTTTGTGGGTACGGACAAGCTGGCTTTTGTCGTAGCTGATGTGTCCGGCAAGGGAATACCTGCCGCCATGTTCATGATGAGGGCCAGGGCTGTAATCAAGGCGCTGGCAGAAACAGGAATTTCTGTGAACGAGATTGCCCGGGATGCCAATGACACTCTATGCCAGGGCAATGAGCGCGGCATGTTCGTGACTGTGTGGCTGGGTATTCTGGACATCAACACTGGAGAACTTGATTATGTGAATTGCGGCCATACAGCTCCCTATATCCTGCACCCGGAGGTCGGAGGGGAATGGGTGAAGAAGAAATCCGGCATCATGCTGGGGAGTGTTGAGGATGTGCCTTACACTTCCCGTCATATTACCCTCAGTCCCGGTGATATCATTTACCTTTACACGGACGGAGTGTCCGAGAGCAACAATGAAGCAGGAGAGTTCTTCGGGGAGGCAAGGCTGGAGGAAATCCTGCAGGAGGGCAGGGGCTTGGAGGTGGCTCCTCTCTGTGTGAAAGTTAAGGAGCGGCTTGATGCCTTTGCCGACGGGACTGAGCAGTTTGACGATATCACCATGCTTGCTCTGCGCTTTGGCAGAGTGGCAGAAAATGATATACCTGATATTCAATAGATGTAAATGTACACTATAAGGAGAAATTGCTATGAACATCACTGAAAAGAAGCAGAATAACTGGCTGGTACTGGCTCTTACGGATCGCCTTGATACCCAGACGGCGCCGGAGTTGGAGCAGGCGGCCATGGGCAAGCTGGGCGATGGTGTGCAGATGGCTCTTGAGCTTTCGGAGCTTCAGTACATAAGCAGTGCAGGGCTCAGGGTGCTTTTGATGATCATGAAAAAGGCCAAGGCTGCGGGAGGCAAGGCTGCCCTGGTGGGGATTGGCGGCATGGTGGGAGAGATACTGGAGGAGTCCGGTATAGATGCTTTCTTTGAACAGTATGAGAATTTGGAGGCACTGCCGTGAATAGGGAAGAATGGAAAGATTTCCCCGCCAGGCAGTCAAGCTACGAGGAAATGCTCGCTTATGTGCTGTCCTGTGCCGAGGAAGCAGAAATGCCCATGAAGCGGCAGCTTAAGTTGCAGCTGGGCTTTGAGGAAGCCGTGATAAATGTCATTTCTTATGCCTACGAACCGGGTGAAGAGGGGAAGGTCTGGCTGAAAGTTTATCAGGAAAATGAAGAGTTGGTGCTGGAAATAAAGGACAGTGGCAAGCCATTCAATCCCTTGCTCAAGGAAGATGCGCTGGAAAACAGGCCCCAATCTTTGGAGGAAACGGAGATAGGGGGACTGGGCATCGCCTTTATGCGCCGGGTTTTTGCAGATATCTGCTATCATTACGGACTGGAAGAGGGGCTGTACTGCAATCATCTGACCTTGAGATTCGCCTTGGCCATATAGGAGGATGCTCTATGAAAAATCCTTTTGAAACAGCCACCGAGGGCATGTCGAAGGAAGAGAAGGAGGCACTTCGCAAAGCATGCGGCATTGGTACCACTGTGCTGGCGGCAGATATTGAAGCGGTGGAGCAGCTGGATGATGAGGAGAAGACTTTCTTTGATCCCAGGGGCTTTATTTCCCCATATTTTTCCTTGCAGCGCATCTACAAGGTGCAGGGAAATATTTCACCTCTTCATTTCAATCGGGTAGTCTTTTCTGCTTTTGAAACTGACAAGAATCTCAGGTGCAATTACTGCGAGTTGCAGGGCAAGTGGGTAAAATTGATCTTCAAGTTGCGACGAGTACAGCCTGAGATTATCTACCGCAATATTGCCCAACAGGGCTTGGGCAGTAAGGAATTGGATGCTGCCTTGATGAAACTGTCTGAGGCAGAAAGGCGCAGACCGTTCTCGTTGAACCGGGAACCGTTGGTGCGCTTTATGGTGGTTAGGACCTCGTCAAATGAATTTGCAGTGGTAGTGACGGGGTTGGGACTGGTCATGAGCCATTTGGATATGGCGAAGATTATTGTGGAATCCCAGGGCTATGAGTATCGTGAAAACAGGAACCAGTCTACACCAGCAGTTCTGCGGCAGGAGAACAAAGAACTTACCGGGACAATTATGGGATACTGGCAAAAAGTGCTGGACAATCTGCCCATGAAGCCTGTCCTGCCTGGATTCAAGCCCAATACGGACAGCTTTTCCCAGAGCGCCTATCGGACGGTAATTCCTTCTGAAACGGCGCGGCTGCTGAAGAGTACCGGGGGAGATATCTACCGCATGATGGGGCTTCTGTATATGGCCTGGGGACTTTTTCTGCAGTATGAGAATCACACCGGGGACACTTATTTTCTGCTGCTTTCCAACGAAGGGAAAAAGGGGACGGGAGGCAATCTGGGTATGATACCCGTGCGTCTGAAATGCCCTCCTAAGGAGACGGTAGACAGTGCGGCTTCAAGGCTTGCCAAGCAGCTTTCTCTCTCCAGTCCCTTCAGCTGTTTTGAGCGCAACGGGCTGGAAACACTGCTGGGGGAGCGGCGAGGTCTTTTTGACCACTTCCTGAATTTCCATGCTTTCACAGGGATGGGGGTGGATTATGCCAGTGCAGAGGGCACTTTCGCTGGTACTCAGGTTTATGAGCAGTCATGGGATGCTCAGGGACTTCCATTGGGCATTTATTTCCAGTATGTGGAAGACAGCATTTCTCTTTCGATTCTGTACAACTGCTACAGCATAAGCGAGAAGGGGCTGGGGGAGCTTTGCAGACGATACATCGTGACCCTGCACACCATGCTGCTGCAAATGGACAGGCAGGTGGCTTCCTTTGGGCAGGGCCTCAGAATACGTCTGGAAAGCAGGGAAGAGAGTCTCGAGGCTCTTTCGGAGCGGAATGTCATGGCTTATCTCAAGGAGCTGCCATTCTTTCAGGGCATCTTGGAAGAGAAGCTCTATCAGGTGGCCAGGGCTGCGAAATTGCGTACGTATTTTGAGAATGACCAGATCATGATGAACCATGATTATGGTCAGATGTTCTTCCTTTTGGAAGGCAGGGTGGCCAGACTTATGGATCCCGGCTCTGGCTGGTATAGCATGCTGGATGTAGCCAAAGAAGGGAAAATCCTTAATGAGACAGTGATGATGGAGCGGTGCAAGTCCAGCGTCATGGGAGAGGTGCTTAGCGAAAAGGCCAGGATTCTTATCGTACCGCTGCCTCAGTTAATGGATCTGGCCCTGGGGAGTAATTCTTTCCGCAAGCACATTACCTTGCATATCTTGGGAGAAATGGAAAAATATCAGCGCCGTTGGGTTAGTAGTTAAAAATATGTTTTATTATGACAAGAAAGACAGGCATGGCCGTGCATCGCGGCTATGCTTTCTCTTTTGTTGCACAAAAATAAACAAAACTACTGGATTTTTATACAGATATCTGTTATTATGTAAATCATATTGCTGATGGATTATAGTTTGTATACAAAAATGTTATATTGCGATGTGTAAATGTGTGTTTTTGGGAGGGATGGCCATGCAATCTGAGATCACGGTGAAAGAGGCCAGGTGCAAGGGCTGCGGTATTTGCGCCGAGTTCTGCCCCAAGCAGGTGCTGGAGGTCAGCGAGCTGGGCAAGATACAGGTAGTGAACGGGGAGGCCTGCATAGGCTGCGGCCAGTGCGAGCTGCGTTGCCCGGATTATGCAATTTTTGTGGATAAACTTGCAGAGGTAAAGGGGGCGAGGGCATGAGTGAGGCAAGATTGATGCAGGGCAACGAGGCCTGCGCCGAGGGAGCCATTGCGGCAGGGGTCAGGTTTTTCGCGGGCTATCCCATCACCCCGTCTACGGAAATTGCTGAGGCCATGGCCAAGCTGCTGCCCCAGCACGGCGGCAAGTTCGTGCAGATGGAGGACGAGATTGCTTCCATGGGCGCCATCCTGGGAGCTGCCATGGCCGGCGACAAGGTCATGGATGCCACCAGTGGCCCGGGCTTTTCCCTGAAGCAGGAGCTCATTGGCTATGCCGCCTGTGCGGAGATTCCCTGCGTGCTGGTGGATGTGCAGCGGGTGGGCCCCTCCACGGGCCAGCCTACGGCGCCTTCCCAGGGTGATGTGATGCAGGTGCGCTGGGGCACCCACGGCGACCATCCCATGATTTCCCTGTGCCCCTGGAGCGTGCGGGAGACCTTTGACTTGACTGTGCAGGCGGTGAACTACGCCGAGCGCTTCCGCACTCCCGTCATCCTGCTGATGGATGAGATGGTGGGCCACCTCCGTGAGCGGGTGGAGCTGCCGGAGCCTGAGGAAATCCAGGTCTATCCCCGCAGAAAGCCCAAGAAGACCAAGGCGGAGGGCTATCAGCCCTTCGAGCCGGATGAGGATCTGGTGCCCAATGTGGCAGACTTTGGCCAGGGCTATCACATCCATGTGACAGGCCTTATCCATGATGATACGGGCTTCCCTGTAGGCAGCCCCACGGTGACGGAAAAGGCCATCAAGAGGCTCCATGAGAAGATTGACAGGGCTGCCGATGAGATCATTAGGACGGAAAGCTATTTCATGGAGGATGCGGAGTATGCAGTGGTGGCTTTTGGCGGCACTGCCCGCACTGCCTATGAAGCGGTGAAGAATATGAGAGAGCAGGGCATGAAGGTGGGACTCTTGCGGCTTGTTACCATCTGGCCCTTTGCCGATAAAGTGATTGAAGACCTGGCCAGGAAGGTCAAGGGCCTCATGGTGGCAGAGCTGAACTACGGCCAGGTGGTGCACGAGGTACGCCGGGCTGCCCAGGGAGCCTGCCCGGTAGTCCTCTGTGGCAAGTATAATATGAAGTCCTTCGAGCCAGTAGAGATAGAGGCTGAGATTGAGAAAATGGTTATGGATGTGGAAGGGGGCAGAGCATGATGGCAGAACTTACGAGAAGCTATGAGAAATACTTCCGCCAGAACCGCCTGCCGCACCTGTGGTGCCCCGGCTGCGGCAACGGCATTGTCATGAAGGCCATTGTCCAGGCCATTGAGAAGAAGGGGCTGACCCAGGACAACACGGTGATTGTGTCCGGCATCGGCTGCTCTTCCAGGGCTTCCGGCTATATGGATTTTGACACCATTCACACCGCCCACGGCAGGGCTATCCCTTTTGCCACGGGCATCAAGCTTTCCCGTCCTGATCTGAATGTGGTGGTCATCACCGGTGACGGTGACTGCACCGCCATCGGCGGCAATCATTTCATCCACGGTTGCCGTCGCAATGTGGATCTCACGGTGGTGCTGTTCAACAACAATATCTACGGCATGACAGGCGGCCAGGCCTCCCCCATGACGCCCATGGGGGGCAAAGCCACCACGGCGCCTTACGGCTCCGTGGACAGGACTTTTGATGCCTGCGCTCTGGCTGAGGCTGCCGGTGCCACCTATGTGGCCCGCTCCACCGCCTTCCATGTGCAGCATTTGACGGATATGATTGCCAAAGGTTTTGACAACAAGGGCTTCTCCTTCATCGAAGCCATGGTGCAGTGCCCAACGGCTTTCGGACGCCGCAACAAGTTCAAGAGCCCGGCAGATATGCTCAAGTGGATGCGTGACCATGCCCTCATGAAGGCTGCCTGGGACAAGCTGGACGACCAGAAGCGGGGCGAGGCCATCGGGGTGGGCAAGTTCCCCATTGGCCTTTTGTATGAGAGCGCTGGCGGCGAGATGGACTACGATACGGCTTACGACCAGGTCATTGAAAGGGCAGGAGGTGCAGGGAAATGAGGAAACAGCTGAGATTATCCGGCTCCGGCGGCCAGGGGGTCATCACCGCCGCCATCATCCTGGCGGAGGCTGCCGTGGCAGAGGGCAAGGAAGCAGCCCAGTCCCAGTCCTACGGCCCAGAGGCCCGTGGCGGCGCTTCTAAGGCTGAGGTCATCATCGACACGAAAACCATCTACCACCCCCATGTCACCCGCCCGGACCTGGTGCTGGCCATGACCCAGAAGGCCGCTGACAAATACTACGAGGACATCGTCCCCGGGGGACTTTTGGTGCTGGACGAGCAGCTGGTGCCAAATCCTCCCGACTTCCCCAAGACCGTCCGCATCCCCATCACCAAGCTGGCGGTGGAAGAAGTGGGCAAAGCCCTCTTCGCCAATATCGTGGCCCTGGGTGCCTTGGTGCGGCTGACGGATATTGTTTCCTTTGAAACCATCAAGGAGTCCGTAGCCCACAGAGTGCCCAAGCACACCGTGGAGCAGAACATGCACGCCCTGCAGGTGGGCTGGGAGGCTGCAGACAAGCTGGCCTGAAGGATGAAATCGTGCCCTTCGCGTAAGCGGAGGGTGTTTTTTTGAAATATCTCTTGAGTTCGGCAGAGGGCAGGAAGGAAAATCGCGGCAGACTGGCGAAAATGTAAGAGAAAAAGATATTTGCTGTTGCTTGGCAGATAAGGAGGAAAATATCATGGCACAAGAGAATGTGACGAAGTTCATTGAGATGATAGATGCTGATGAGGCTCTGGTGAAGAAAGTCAATGAACTGCTGGCAGATGCCGGAAGTGAAGATGATATTGCCAGCAAGCTGGCGGCCTTCAGTACGGAATTGGGCCTTCCCTTTACTGTGGAGGAGTACAAGAAAGAGCATCAGTGACCTGGCTTCAGAGCAAGGGATTTATATGCCTGCCCGATGATTTGCAAGTTCATTGGGCAGGCTTTTGTCTTACTGGCAAGCATATTTTTTGTCCCCGTGGGAAGGATTTTCGTGGCTGGAGGAGAATACTTATTGTCAGAGGGGGAATTTCCTGCGGTGGAATTTGCACAATAGAGGGATTACTGTGCAAATGATATCTTTTGTATACAAGATTCTATTTTACGTGGACAAAGTATTTGCAAAAGATGTAAAGGTGTTATATAATATGAAACATCGTTACAGTTCCACTGCCAAGGGACAGGAACCAGGTTAAGCTATGGGAGGGATTTATATGTATTTTTCCAAGAAGACAATGAAGCTCATGTCTTTGCTGGCGGGCACCATGCTCATGGGCGGGGTGCTGGCTGGCTGCGGCGGCGATGAGGCTGCCAAGAGCGATGAGATCAAGATTGGCGCCAACTTCGAGATGACCGGCAACGTGGCCAACTACGGCCAGGCCACTCTGGACGGCCTGAATCTGGCCATTGATGAAATCAATGCGGCAGGCGGCGTCAACGGCAAGAAGCTGGTAGTTGTTTCTGCAGACAACAAGTCTGAGGCTGCTGAGGCAGTGAACGCTGCCACCAAGCTGATTTCCGATGACAAGGTCAAGGTGCTGGTAGGCCCGGCAGTTACCGCCAATGTCATTGCTGAGTCCCAGGTGGCTACAGATAGCAAGGTGCCCGTTATCGCCCCTGATGCTACCAGCCCGGATGTTACCGTGGAGAACGGACAGGTGAAGCCCTTCATCTTCCGCAGCTGCTTCATTGACCCACAGCAGGGCACGGTCATGGCCAAGTTCGCTTCTGAGAACCTGAAGGCCAAGACGGCTGTCATCTATGTGGACAACAGCTCTGATTACTCCAAGAGCCTGGGCAAGGTCTTCAAGGAGGAGTTCGAGAAGGCAGGCGGCAAGGTGCTGATGGAAGAGGCTTTCCTGGCCAAGGATCAGGATTTCAAGGCTACCCTTACCAGCATCAAGACGGCGGGTGCCGATGTGGTCTTCGTTCCCGCTTACTATGAGGAAGTGGGCAAGATCGTGAAGCAGGCTCGTGAGCTGGGCATCACTTCCCCAATCCTGGGCACTGACGGCTGGGATGACTCCAAGGTGGCAGATATCGCAGGCGTAGATGCACTGAACAACACTTATTTCAGCACCCACTACTCTGACAAGGACGAGTCCGTGAAGGGCTTCCTGGAGGCTTTCGAGAAGAAGTACGGCCATGCTCCCAACGTATTCGCGGCTCTCGGCTATGATGCAGGCAAGCTGCTGGCAGATGCCATCAAGCGCGCAGGCAGCGATGATTCCGAGAAGATTCGCCAGGCCATTGAGGAGACCAAGGATTTGCAGGTGGGCACGGGCATCATCACCATGGATCCCAAGACCCACAATCCCATCAAGCAGGCAGTCATCCTCCAGAACAAGGACGGCGGCCGCGTGATGGTGGCTAAGATCATGCCGGAGTAAGCGACGTCTGATCTATAGCGAGGCCCGTGTCCGGGCCCTGACAGGAAAGGCAATGGGGCCGCTGGTGGCGGCCCCTTTTGTATTATTCGGCCCTATGCCAAGGAGTGGGAAAGGTGCCGTATGGAGGTTTTATTATGGAAATGGGGCAGCAAGTCCTGCAGCAGCTGGTCAACGGCATTTCGCTGGGCAGCATCTACGCGCTCATAGCGCTGGGCTATACCATGATTTACGGTATCATCAAGCTCATCAACTTCGCTCACGGTGACATTTACATGGTGGGCGCTTATATCGGTTTCTTTGCTATCACCCAGGCGGGGCTCTCCATTGTGCCGGCCCTGCTGGTTTCCCTGGTGACCACGGCTCTCTTGGGCATGCTGGTGGAAAAGCTGGCTTACAAGCCCCTCCGCCATGCTCCCCGCCTGTCCGTGCTCATCACGGCTATCGGCGTGTCCTTTTTCCTGGAGTACGCCAGCATGTATTTCGTATCCCCGACCCCGCGCACCTTCCCGGCGGTAATGGACAGCGTGGCTATCAATATCGGCGGGCTGGTCATCAACGGGCAGCAGCTGCTGATTTTGGGCATCACCTTTGTGCTGATGGTGATTCTCACCTATATCGTCAAATTCACCAACACGGGCAAGGCCATGCGGGCAGCTTCCTTTGATACGGAAACTGCCCAGCTCATGGGCATCAACTCTGACCGCATCATCTCCATCACCTTTGGCATCGGCTCCGCTCTGGCAGCGGTGGCCGGCGTATTGGTGGGCATCTATTATAACTCCATTGATCCGCTGATGGGCATCATGCCCGGCCTCAAGGCCTTCGTGGCAGCGGTGCTTGGCGGCATCGGCATCCTGCCCGGCGCTGTGGTGGGCGGCATCATCCTGGGAGTGGTGGAAGCCTTCGTGTCCGGCTTCATTTCCTCTACCTTCCGCGATGCGGCGGCCTTTGCTATCCTGATCATCGTGCTGCTGGTGCGGCCCACGGGCATTTTCGGCAAGAATACCAAGGAAAAGGTCTGAGGAGGTGGCAGCATGGATAAGTTTAGCGGCATGAAATACTTGAAGAAAAACGATGCTGTCCTCCTGGGCTTTGCCATTGTGCTCTTTGCCCTGTTGCAGGGGCTGATTTCCGGCAAGGTCCTGAGTTCCTTCTGGCAGCTCAATGTGCTGATCATCGGCATCAATATCATCATGGCGGTGAGCCTGAATCTCATCAACGGCTACACCGGACAGTTCTCCTTGGGCCATGCGGGCTTCATGGCCGTAGGGGCCTATGTGGGCGTAGTGCTCACCACCAACTTCCACGCGCCCTTCGTGGTGGCGCTCCTGGCGGGGGGGCTGTCAGCGGCTTTCCTGGGGTTCCTGATTGGCATACCAACCTTGAGGCTCAACGGCGACTATCTGGCTATCGCCACTCTGGGACTGGGGGAAATCATCCGCATTGTCATCATGAATATCGAGTATGTGGGGGGAGCTGCAGGTTTCAAGGGCATTCCCCATCACACTAATTTTGCCTGGGTCTTCTGGCTCACGGTGATTGCTCTTTTCTTCATCAAGAACTTTGTCAATTCCACCCATGGCCGGGCCTGCCTGGCTATCCGCGAGAATGAGATTGCGGCGGAGTCCATGGGCATCAACACCACCAAGTACAAGGTGCTGGCTTTCGCCATCGGCGCAGGCTTTGCGGGCATTGCCGGGGGCCTCTTCGCCCACTGCTTCTATCTCATCAGCCCCAACTCCTTCACCTTCATGGCTTCCTTCAACTATCTGATCATGGTGGTCATGGGGGGCATGGGCTCCATCACGGGCAGCATTGCCGGGGCCTTTGTGGTGACCTTCCTCTCGGCGGCTCTGGCCAGCTGGCCTGAGTTCCGCATGATCATCTATGCGCTGGCCTTGATTTTCCTCATGTTCTACCGTCCTCAGGGACTGTTCGGCTACATGGAGATCACCAGCATGAGGCCTCTGAATCGGATTTTCGGACGGCCTGGGGCAAAGCAGGAAGGAGGCAGGACAGATGGCTGAGGCAAAGAAAGAGAGCAAAGTCCTGCTGGAGGCCAAGGATGTGTCCGAGGTTTTCGGGGGACTCAAGGCAGTTTCGGATTTTAATTTCCATATAAATAAGGGTGAATTGGTGGGCCTGATCGGGCCTAATGGCGCGGGCAAGACTACGGTCTTCAACCTCTTCACGGGGGTTTACCAGCCTACCACAGGTGAGATTACCTTTGGGGGCAAGAGCATCGTGGGCCTCAAGCCTTACCAGATCACCCAGCGGGGCATTGCCCGAACTTTCCAGAATATCCGCCTGTTCTCCGAACTGACGGTGCTGGATAATGTGAAGATTGCCTTTCATGACCATGTGAAGTACGGCGTCCTGGAGGCTGTGCTGAGAGTGGGGCGCTACTACAAGGAAGAAGACCGCATTGAGCAAGAGGCTTTGAAGCTCCTGGATATCTTCCACCTGAAGGACAAGGCCGGAGAACTGGCCAAGAACCTGCCTTACGGTGCCCAGCGTCGTCTGGAGATAGCCCGCGCCCTGGCAGCAGGGCCGAAGCTTCTGTTGCTGGATGAGCCGGCGGCGGGCATGAATCCCCAGGAGACCCAGGAGCTAATGGAGATGATTCGCTGGATTCGCAAGAAGTTCGGCCTTACTGTCCTGCTTATTGAGCACGATATGAATCTGGTCATGGGCATCTGCGAGCGCATCTATGTGCTGGAGTACGGCATGGTCATCGCCAGTGGTACGCCGGAGGAAGTACAGAGGGATCCCGAGGTTATTAGGGCATATTTAGGCGGGGAGGGCTGACATGCCAGTGGCATGTCAGCGGCCAGGCGGGATGCCTGTCCTGGATGTTACATAGAGATGAGGGCAAGCCGGATGCTTGCCGGAGGGTCAAT
>JAGBLH010000225.1 GCA_017635515.1 Selenomonas sp. | reverse complement strand
ATCCTGCCAGTCCTGGCAATAGTTGAAGGGATCTACGGACAGTACCTTTCCGTCCCTGCATTCCATATCTGCTGCCAGGCATTTCCCTGCTGCCATGCCTGGCTTGAAAATGCATCTTCGCGCCGGAAGGCTCCTTGTATAATGATATTCCCTGCCACTTTCACGCAATACAGCATCCTTGCCTTGCCCCTCAAAATATGCCCCCTTGCCAATCGCATCAAAATCCTGCAAGCGGGCAATCAACATCAGATCCAGCAAATAGTTTTCTCCGTACCAGTCTTCGCTGTGAAAATATGCTGCGTAGTCACACCCGCTTCCGTTTCCATTTTCTTCCTTGTCCCATACCGCATCATTATGCAGCAACACCAGCTTCTTCGCTCTGTAGGTTTGCTTCTCAAACATGCGGATTACTCTGTCTGCTTCCTCCTGGGTGTCCGCTTTAGCATAGACACGAACCAGAGGCATCCTTTTTTCCGGCCTGCATCTGAACACTTTGCTCGCAATGAAGTTCAGCCTGTCCTTATACAGATGCTCTCTCAGTACCTGCCGCAGTGCCCGGAGACGGAACCTGGCCAGCTTTTCTTCCGTATCGCAACAACTTGCAAGTTTTTCCCGCAGTTCTTCGGCGTTGTCAGCAGATATGATTGACCTGCCGAAATAGTTCTCCATACCGGAAGATTTATTGCTAATCACCACCGTATTGGAAGCCATGAGCTCGAATACCCTGCGGGAGAACATGGTCTGGCTGTCAGTGATGGAATTCAAATTAAGATTATATATATAGCCCTTGTAAGCCCTTCCTATATCTGCCGGTGCCAGATGACCCAGGATATACGGCTGGAATTTTTCGGGGAAAATGTTCAGCGGCGAGGCCTTGCCCACAAAACGGTCATAAATATCCAGCCCCTTGGACTCACTGAGATAACCCGCCAGTTCCTCAAAGACACGGCACCTGTCCGGGAAATCAGCATAGTATGCTCCGGCAAAGCAGCATCTGTCAAGCCGTCCAAAGCTCTCTATGGGATTATGCAGTCTGGGCTGGGCAGCAAAATGCAGGTGATACACTTGTCTGTGTGCCCCCAAAAGCTTCTTGTAGGTTCCTATGCACTCTGCCGCCGTAGTGAAGACCACATCCGCCCAATACGCAGTAGGCAAGAACCTATGCATATGCACCGGATCTTCCTTGCCCCAGAATACCAAAGGAATCCCACGGGAACGGCAATGGGTGGCGATGCCGGCTATTTCCGGGGAGTACCTGTCCAGCCTCTCCTTCCACAAGTCATCCTTCCCATGCCAGGCTGCCTCGATGAATACCAGTTCCGGGGCAAATTCCTCCAGCTCTCTCTTCCACCCCAGGGGAGTCAGCTCAAGTAGCTGGCACTCAGGACGATAGCATTCCAGGGACAGGGGATCCAAAATCCCTGCTAAACGCATTTTCTCATTGCTTTCCATCTGTGTCTTTCCCTTTTCTGGCAGGATCAGACCACCTTATCTTCTCCTCCGGTACCCCCAGGCCAATCAAAGAGCTCTTTATCTTGGCTGCTGTTTCCTGTCTCTCTATAGCAATCACCACTGCATCATATTTATCACCATCCATAGCAGCCAGCTGCTCCGGCTTGACCAGCGGAGCCTCTACAATGCCAGTTGATGCCGGATTCTTGTCACATATTGCCATCACATGGCAATATGGGCACCTTGCCAGCTGTTGCAGGAATGTCTTTCCCACCACTCCGCCGCCGTAGATGATGATGCGTTCCCCTGCCTCCACCAGATGCCAGGGGAAAACGAACCTGGCATAGATATCTTCCATGGTTTGGAAGGAGAAATTCGGGTTGCAAAGCTGCTCCCAGATTATT
>JAGBLH010000224.1 GCA_017635515.1 Selenomonas sp. | reverse complement strand
TCTTTTAGGTCTTTTTTCATGTCGAACACTGCCCTTTCAAGTGCTCCATGACTTTGCTCGACGCAGGCAAGCCGCTCCCTGATTTCCTTGATTTCTTGTGTGACATCCTGAAGCTGCTGGCGGCAAATCGGATGCTCCTCCGCCACCTGCCGAAGCCGTTCTTCCAGCCTTGCCATTTGTTCTAAGTCGCTCATGCACCGCTCCCCCTTGATATAGAAAAAGCGGCGCATTACGCGCCGCCTGCTCCGTTACTTTACCTACTTATGCCGTGTACGGCTCCCCGGTGATTTCCTTATACTCCGAAGCGGTAATCCAATTATGGACTACTGCGTTACGAACTTTGGTCTTAGACCAGAGGCCAGTGTCATAGTAGTTCTTCACTTTCTCGAATTTTGCGCTGTGTTCCATTGTGGTTTCCTCCTTTTATGCATCAAGGTCAATATCTGCCACCAGTGCCAGGTAGTCGAGCTGGGACTGCAGCCTGGCGTTTTCAATCTCCTGCGGAGAGACGGGAGCAAATGCAAGATACCACTTGCCGCCATCCCATGCGTACTGCTCCTGCTGAATGAGTTTGGCGTGGTCGATGGCTTCGGTGACGGTGCCTTCCTCGTCCTTAGCTGTCAGTTTGAAGGTTGGTGGCCATGCAGCAGTGTCTACCTTGACCTCGGATACATAGTTGGTGCCATTCATGGTGAGATTTTCTACCGTGATGGTGCCGCGCTCTCCCTCGATTTCGAGGATGTAGGTCTTCTTTTCATTATCCATTTTCTAAGCCTCCTGTGTAACTTATCCATGTTCCTTATCGTCCGGCTGGCATGGTAGCGGTTCTTGTCACCGCGCCAGCCTTTGTACTGGTTTGAGAATGCCTTGAGGGAAAGGCTCCCTTCTACGGCAAATCTTGCCAGTTTCTTCATCTTCCGCCGCTGCCTCACAACTACATCGCGAGGTATGCGCCGGATGATTTTGCCAGTCTTGGTGATGCTGTACCGTGTCTTGAGAAAGGTGAATCCGTGTGAAAGTTTCACTATCTGGGTCTTCCTGTCATTGATATGGAGGCCCAGTATCTTGGCTATCTCACGGATTTCCTTCAATAGGTCATGCAGGTATTCTTTGCTATGGTGGATGATGATGCGGTCATCCATGTAAGCGTCATAGCAACGAACACCCCTGACGGTCTTGCACCAGGTATCTACAGGTGTGGGCATGAAGATGCCGGATATTTGCGCCAGGGGTGCACCTATGCCCAGGCCTTTGGGCATGAAGCGGCAGCCTGTCTTCTTCTCTGGATCCATGCGCTCATAGTCCAGGGCATTGAATACCTTGTCTATGTAGTGCTCATCCCCAGTGAAAGAGATATCCACTTCATTCGCTTTCAGCACCGCCTCTACTGCAGACAGCACCCTGCTGTCATTCATGTACTTGCCGATGCGTTCCATCAGCACATCGTGGCGGATGTTGTCGAAGTACTTACGGAAGTCAATCTTGAGGACATATCCCTCATTCCCATATCTGCGGAAATGCCACCGCAGATGCTGCTCGAAGCGCTTGCGGGTGAAAGATATGCCCTTGCCCTTGAGGCTTGCGCCGTTATCATAGATGAGATGGCGGGCAAGCTCAGGCACAAGCACGAAATCACAGAGGGCGTGCTGCATGACAGTGTCCCTGACGGTGAGGGCTTTTATCAGCCTGGTGTGGCCCTGCTCGCACTGCCGGAAGGTAGCTCCCTTCATCTGCCGGTATGTTTCGGCACGCAGTTCCTTCTGCAAGGCCCTCACTTCTTTCAGCAGGTTCAGGCCGTAAATCTGGGTTGCATCTTTCCAGCCGCTGGCTTTTTGCGCCCTGTGATAACCTGCTATGAGGCAGTTTGCATCTGTAAAATCAATCATAGGTTTCTCTGGGTAAGCCGCGCTTATAGCACCAACGGCCATAGCCGGGCACGTCACGGCTTTCATTCACCAAAAAAGGAAGGACAAAGGCTCATTCCCTGCTGTGAGCCTACGCTGATGCGCCTGGCTCTTTGAGAAGCGGGGCGGATGCCGCCGTTGGCGTTGGCATTCGACGCACCATTGGCGTTGGCATTGCCATTGCCGTTGGCATTGGCGAAATTCGACGCCGAGGCGACCGCGAATTAGCCTTTACCCTGTGGCTTCTTGCCCATTTCCTTGTTCTTCTTGTTGTCAGCCTTACGCCAGCCTTTCAGCAAGGCTATCTCGCGCTCTATCATGTCCACATAACGCATATACTTCTCTGCATCAACGGGCAACACATCTATAGCCAGCTGCATTTCCTGCAAAAGGCTCTCACAGTCGGCTATGGCCCTGTCCTGACAGAGACGGCGTTCCTTGGCCTCTGTGTCATTCGTAGCCCAAATGCTGTAAGCCCTTGTGATATTTATGTGCATATCCCGCAAAATATCCCAGATGGAATCACGGATTTTCTCGATGAGCCATAAGGGATATTCACCAGGAAAGACAGTCAGCTCATACTTTTCCATTACTCCAAGGAGCAGTTCTTTGTCCTGAGGTTCCATGCCCTCAGTCTTTATCCTGATGTTGCGTATGAGCTTCTTTATCCCCAAGTCCCGCAAGAGGAGCTTGGTTATCTCTTTCCTGAGCCTCACGGCGTGCGCATAAAATTCATACTTGGACTGGCTTCTGAGCCTCACGGGTACTGACATGACGAAGAATCCTTTCTATGGGCAGTCCGCTTCCCTTGCGGCCCCACAAGGGGGCCGCATGCGGGTCAGCGGAGCAGGAAAACGGGGCGGATGCCGCCGGCGGCGGTGGCATACGACGCACCAACGGCGTTGGCATAGCCATAGCCGTCGGCATGGGCGAAAGCCGACGCCGAGGCGACCGCGCGGAGCCAGAACCAGGAACGGTCATCACCGCCTATGTACTGCTTGTGAGCAAAGAGCGGGAGCTGCATCGAGAAAGAGCCGCAGTCGTGGCCGGAACCGAAAGTCCTGCCGCCATAAATCATCTGCTCATTAGGGATATTGACCTCAACATCCGCCCATGCCCAGCCGTTACTTGCGCCTACCCAGCCAGACCCCGCACCAGAAGGAGCAGTAGCATTGATGGCATTCGACATCCAATCCCTATACTTAACGACATGGCTCTCGCCGAAAGCCGCTTTGATGGCTGCGCTCCAATTCGGCATGTGGATGCGCCACATATCAGACCCGATGTAGCCGCCAGTGGTGTCGTTTGTCGGGTTCATGCTGACATTGCGCTGGAGAGCGTTTGCAGAAATGAGCACTACGTGGTTAACCGTAGTACCGCTACCATCACCTGCTTTGAGGCGAGAGTTGATACCAGCGATGTAGAACTTCGCGTTGGCAAAGGTCTGGGCGGCCTGGGTCTTTTCCGTGCCAGCCTTGTCCGTGTAGGTGATGGCAGGAAGATTGATGGTCTTTGTGATAAAATCACCAATGTAGATATCATCAAACTTACTATTGGCGATATCCGTGCTCATCTGACCGCTGTTGAAATAACTCGTCAAATCCTTGCCACGAAAGATGCCGTTATGCGCTTCTGCGCTATGCACTACAGCATCCGCCTTCGCCTTGTCTGCAGCAGGCATGAGGCCTGCTGCTGTGTTGGTGGCGTTGATGTTGGCCGCTGCCCCGATGTGGGAACGCATGGAAGCTGCATCAGACTTCTTGTTGAAAGTCTGAGCAAAGCTTGTCATGTCCGTAATCTGCGCCAGCTCTGTTTCGAAGTGATGGATTTCCTGCGCCCCGGTAGTAGGGTTGGGCAGGTGAAACTGAGATTTTCTAGCCATTTATAATTTCCTCCTTTAATCCGTGGGTTTTATCCACATGACGTTGCCAGTCTGCGTTGTTTTGCTGACCACAAAGACAGTATCTGAGAGATTAGCCCAACTGCCGTCACCACGCAGGAACTTTGTATTGGCTCCTGCCGCCGGAGTGGGCACCATGCCAGCCTTGCCAGCCTTGCTGGCTGTGGCTCCTGTCATTGGCTCGCTCAGAAGCTCTCCCATTTCCTGTATAGCTCCCGCCGCAGCAGAAGCGGCTCCTACTATGCAGTCACTGGTACGTTCCATGCAGTTTTCCATCTGGTTAAGCGTTGTAGCTTTTGCCATGTTCTCACCTCCGTATAGACAAAAGAGGAGCCGGGAAGGCTCCCCTCATGCCTGTAAATCAAGTGAGAATCAGCCGTTGGAAGGCGCGGGCAGGACATCGTCCAGCATCTCAGTCACCTCTGCATCCGTGGCGATGTAAACCACAGCCTTGGAAGTGCCGTCAATCTCAATGGCTCCGCTGCCTTCGGTGGTAACGGTGGTCTTGTTGGCTTCATCGCTGATGTCAGCCAGCTTGGCGCTGTCAGCGGTGAACTGCGTGTGATCAGCAGCGCTCATAGCACCAGCCGCGCTGTCAGTGGCCAGGCCCAGGGCAATGCCGTTGGCGCCTACGGACAGGCCGTTGGCATTGGAGCTGTCGATGACCACGCTGAAGGTGTTGGTGGAGCTGTCGAGTGCAAGGCCATTGCCTGCCAGATAAGCATCAACCAAATCTTGCACATTGAGGTAGATGTGAGTGGTGGTCTCAGCGCTGCCAGCCTTGACGTTGAAGGAGAAGTCGATGTACTTGTCACCTACGGCGAAGTCATCGTCATTCTCGAACTTGCCGCCTGCAGCCTTGTCAGCTGCGGTGACGGTGCCCTTCTCTACGCCGGTCAGCAACCAGTCTTTGGCGATATTGATAGTATCGCCTACGGCTACGCCATTGGCCTTGAACACGTAGGAAGAGGCGTACCCTGCATCGGCAGTGGCCTTCTTCTCCATGGTCATGAGCACATCTACGACATTGCCGGTAGGAGTAAGCGCAGTGCCGTTGACTTTCACGCCCTTGATGATGCCCTCGTTGATATCATCAATCTGCCCCTGCAGGTCAGTGACGATATCCTCGACGCGGGCGCCGAAGCTCTGCAGGTGCTTGAGGCGGGTGAGTTTTTCCAGTTGTTCAGGAGTAAGTGCCATGATGAATCTCTCCTTTCAAAGAAAGACATAATAATAGCCCCATGGGCTGGCTACCCATCGGGCCTCTCATATATATGCACAGCCTATGGGCTGATACATAACTCAGTTTCCATCGAGATTTTCGCCATCGCCAGAGGTTTCATCCCCACCGGTTGTGGCTTCCTCCGTCTCGGGGCCAAAGATATCGTCGATGACGTCCTTGACTTCCTCATCGGTGGCAATCTCGGTATCCTCAGGGGTCAGTTCGTCCACCTTCTGCTTGTAGGCATTGGTGAAGTCGTTGGTGGAGAGGCCCTTGCCATTCTCCTTGACCTGATACCTGGCTTCTATCCTCTGCAGGGTGTAGGCCAGGGAATCCAGGCTGACCAATTTGATTTTTTCATTGGTGTCTGCCATTTCCTAAACCTCCTATCTTGTGACAGGGAAAATGCTGTCGATATCCCCGTGGGTGGCTATCTCAAAGCCGTCAATGTCCAGGGCAGGCTCCCCGCCGCCCTCGTAGGTCTTGACGTAGAAGACATTATCCTCCGTGTCCACCAGCACGCCGGTGGGGTTATGGATGACGGTCTCATCGTCAAGATGCACTTCAGCGGAGACATTGTAGAGGTTGTCCGTGAAGCCTTCTGTCTTCACCCAGGCATCCTGGTTTCTGAGGTCTGCAGGAGACATGTCCACGGAATAAGTGCCAGCAATCCGTCGCACCCTTGGAAAGGCGCTGTGGTCGCTGCCCACGTAGCACTCCGGCAAATCCTCTGGCAGCACATAGGCCACAGGGTTGTCCCAGGATGCCCCGCCCGGCTCTGTGACCACAAAGGCCATGTCCTGTGCGCTGGCGGTGCCGTCTGCGGGCTTTATCCAGGCCACCTGCCCTGCTGGCTTCTCGTCAGCCATGGCCACGGGGTAGCCGTTGGCAGATACCTTGCCCACAGTGGTATCCCGCAGGATGGAAAGCAAACCACGGCAGGCATCCCCCAGCAGGTTATTCTGCTCATAGAGGAATTCTGTGCGGTTAGCCAGCTGCTGGCCCGGCAGGTTGTCTATGCCGTCCACGTCTGCGATGAACTTGTCCCCGCATTCGTAGAGGTAGACACCCTTCTCCCACTCCGCCATCTTGGGCAGGTGGCGGATATTGTGAGGCTTGCCTGTTTTGGGGTCGATGGCAAAGCCCACATAGTTCTTTTCGTTAATAGCCATTTTCTTTCACCTCCTTTCCATCAGAAGTGGATGATCCAATAGCCCCTTATCTCGATATCGCTTTCCTTGTCGATTGTGAGCACCTTCTCCTCATGGGTGTCCGGGTCTACGTGGATGCGGACACGATGGGAGAACATGGTCTTGTCTGTGCAGAAAAGGCCGAACTCACGGATGGAGAGGCCGTTGGCCTGGTCTTCACCGATGACGAAATCAAAGCGAGCATCCTGGTCGGTGACGGTGGCAGCTGTCACCGGGAAAAGCTGCTGCTCGACCAGGGAAATGTCCTCGTCCTTTTCCTTCTCATTGCCGGAGCCTACGCCGATGTAGCTGATATGGGAAGTGCTCTTCCCTGCTGCCATCTCTGCCAGTCGGTGCCTGCCGCTGAAGACCACAAGGTTATGGTCGCTATACTCCTGCACCAGCTTGCCATGCTTGTAGATGCCCAGGGCGAAGTCACCCCTCACGCTCTCTGCCTTGTCCTCAAAAATACATCTCATAGCCATTGCCTCCTATAACTTAATCAAGCAAAAGCGGCCACAGGAGAATCCCTGTGCCTCACGCTGCCGCCCCTGGCAAATCTTCCGTCCCTGCGCTCCCTGATGATTTCAAAGTCTCCCGCCCTGCAGGGATTGACGCCCCTGACGTACCTGCCATTATGACGGACGCTATTGTCATGGCGGAGGACAAGACCTGCCTCAAGGGGCATATCTCCTTCTCGTGGTGCTGGCACCCTGTCCGATGAAACCTGCAGGGTGATGTCATTATGCTCGCTCTCCTTTGGCTTCACTTCATCCTTGAAGCTGCAACCTATGGCATAGACGGAAAGCCTGTCATGGTCAAGGTCATATTTGCAGCCGTGAGCTTTCAAGCCCATGGGCGGCCAGCCATGCCTTCCCCTGCCGCCGTGAAGGAAAAGCCCTCTGCGCTTGAAGCTGAAGCCATGGCGAAGAATTCCATCGTGAGAGAATACTTCACGCTCTGTACCGTAAGGGTAAGCATCATGGAACTCCATCGAGAGAGGCAGAGCCACCCTGTCTACAGGCTGACCTATATCCTCGCCGATAGTCAGGCTTATTCCCAAATCATCTGGCAAAGTTTCCTGCACCGGCACGCTGTCCTTCCCTATCCATACGGGCCAGTAGTTCAGGTAATCGGTGGAGATATCCTCCCTGCCCTGATGATAGGGTATGACTATCCGGGGATAAATCTTATCCAATCCCCTGCCACCATGCAGGAAATGGCCATTGCGTCTGGCAGGATGGCCGTGGACGTAGGTGCCATCATGGTGGAAGATGGGGATAGTGTTGGTGCCGTAAGGGAAGATATCGTGGTAGTAGAGACTTACATCTGCAACGAAACTCTCATCTACCTTTTCCGTATCCTCCATGTTGACTATGAATTCCAGGAGCTCCAGCCAGGAGCGGACATTCTTGCCAGCTTCGATAGCCTTCTTTAAAAGCTTGATGATTTCTTTTGAAGCGTCCTCTGTGCCGTCCGAAATATCCATCACCATGCGAAAGAAATACGGCCTGCCGCCGTACTCGAACCATTCCTTCGTGTGGGAATCATGGAAGATGTTCTGTGTGAGCATCTCCACGGCGGCAGGAGTGCCTTTGATGCGATGCCATGCGATGGAAGTCTTGACAATCTGCCGCCGCGCTTTGAGTGATAGGCTCTTGTCGTAAAAATCGCAATGGAGCTGAATAGCAAGCTCATCCACCAGTTCGCTCGGCAATTCGTCAATCACAGGATAGATGAGGATTTTGCTGATTTGAGAATCAATGAATTTTAGCTGCGTTTTGTCCCAAAGCTCGGCAAGTTCCTTTGCATTCGGTCGGTTCAGACTTTCTGGAAGGTCATCATGGACGGAATAATCGTCGATATGCTTCATTCCTCCTCGCTCCCTTCCATCGAAACCTTCGTCCTGCCGTCCTGCGC
>JAGBLH010000223.1 GCA_017635515.1 Selenomonas sp. | reverse complement strand
GGAGCTTGGAACTGTCACTGGTGTAGATTTCTACACCCTTATCTGTGCCCTTGATTTTCGTGATGGCGGAGCCATAGATGTTCAGAACATCGCTGGTATCTTCCGTTCCTGCTTCAAAGCCAGAGATGGTGTCTTTGCCGCTTTCACCAAAGAAGAAGAATTCGTCCCTGGCGTCTTTGGCGCCAACGAGCAGGGCATTGCCTGTGCCGCCCCAGAGACTGGTGTCGCCGCCGCCAGAGACCAAAGTGGTCTTGCCGCTGCCGCCCATAAGGATGGTGGTGTCCTTACCTCCAGTGACAGTCTTGATGTTCCTGAAACGATTTTTATCCGAGAGGTCGATGGTAAGGTCATCATTCACATCCTTGAAGTCCAAGCCTGCGGAACCTGTGGCGAAATAGACATCGGCGTAGTCTGCTTCGCTGATGGTGGCGGTGGTGCCCTTCGCGATGGCTGCCACCTTGACCCCGCCGATGAGCAGTTCTGCCGCATTGGTTTTCCCGTTCTTCTGGACGGAGTTCACCGTCATTTTGGTGCTGCCGCTCTTCAGGACAGCATCCTTGCCATCGAATTTGATATCCAGGCTATCTGTGACTGAGCTATCCATGAGGTAGATACTGTCTGCATCATCCACATCAAAGCCTGGCATGAAACCTGCGACTTCGTCCTTGGCTCCTGCAGTGCCGAACTCTACGGTTCTGCAGCTTCCACCCAGCAGGTGAATCTCGTTCCTGCCTGCGCCTCCCCTCACGATGTCATTTTCACCGGCATAGATGACATCATTGCCCGTTCCTCCAATGAGGATATCCTTGGCATCTTTATTCCGGTCCCCGATGAGCACAAAGGGCTTCGTCTCAGAGGATGCATCCACGGTGCCGCCGTCTTCTCCTGTCCAGCCCACGCGGGTCTTGTGGCCCGTGCTGTCCACCATGGTCACCATATACGCATTGCCGGTGCCTGTGCCGGAGGATACGTCCAACTCGCCATAGGTGTTTTTGTCTTCATAGCTTATGGTTCCTTCTCCCACGACGAAGTCGTCGTAGTAGCCGATGACGGCTCCTATGGAAACCTCGTCCCTGCCGAAGGTGTAGCCTTCAATCTTGTTGGTGACGCCTTTGGTAGTCTGGAAGGTATTCTGGCCTGTGCCTGCCACCAGCTTGCCCTTTTCGTTTTTGGACTGAAAGATGGTCTTGCCGGAACCGCCGGTGATGGTGTTCTCTCCCGTGCCTAAGTCATAGAGCTCATTCTTGCTGCCGGAGCCTGCGGTCAAGTGATGGTTGCCCTCGCCGCCGACGGTGGCGATGAGGTTCCCTGCGCCACCCTGGATGCTGGAATCTGCATCGCTGTAAATCGCCACCTCGCTCTTGCCACTACCTGCGGTGAAGTTCACCGCCTCATTCACGGACCTGCTTCCCTGGAATTCTCCTTCACTGTCCCTGATCACGCCCACATCAACAAAAGTGCGCCCACTAGATGCGCTGTTGTCGATATTCCAGTTCACTCCGTTGGTGTCGGTGATAATGATTTCCTGTGCTTTCGATGTAGCCTTGGACTTATAGTTCAAGAATTCTCCCTCTTCTTTGATGGTGGCAACGGCCTTGTTCCCATCTGCGGTGACATTGCCCTGAGCATCAATCATGGCCCCGTCCACCACGGAGGTCAGTTCTTTGCCCCCCATGATTACAGTCCCTGATTTTAGGCCTGTGCCCACCACGGGTTCAGCAGTTCCGTCCCAGGTGGCGGTGAAGGCAGTCCAGTTTCCGCGGGAGTAGGATTTGGTGGTCGTGGAACTGCCGTCTGAATATTTGACTTCCAGCATCCCGCCAGCAGCGGTGTAGGTGGTCGAAAGGCCGCCCTTGGTGACAATTACCTTGTCGCCATCAGCCAGCCTCGTCACATGGCTGCCCGCCTCATCCACATAGACGGCAATGCCGCCCTTTTCGGCAAGCTCGTCCACTTCAAAAGTGAAGTCACCACCTACCGTTAAGGTTTCCTTATCAGCGTCAAGCTCTGCATCAGCGTCAAGCTCTGCTTCTACAATTCCGCCCCGTTTCCTGAAGGTGACGCCATCCTCTGGTGCGTTAGTGACGGCGAATAGTACGCCGTTGATGGTAGTATTGCTATTGCCTTTTCTCTCGACATCTATAACGCCGTCCGCCTCTAAATTGAAGTTTCCGTCATCAGCAGTGGTGATAATGCTGCCCTCCCAGACCGTCAGCGGTTTTGTCGTTTCCGTAACTTTGTTGCCCTCCACGGAAAACGCCTCACCTGAAATTCGGGTGCCACTCAACGTAAAGATTACATCCCCTGTTTTGTCGCTGACCTTTACATTGGCACCTGTCAGGTCGATTCTGACGCCCTCATCCACCTTATCCGTAACATCTACCGTCTTGCCATCGTTATAGACATCGATCTTGATAACCGCGTCTCTTACGTCATCACCTTCTCCAAGCTCCTCGCCATTTCCATAGTAGCATTCAGTCTCTTCGACATCCGCAACCGCTGACGGGTTGTTCAGTCCCTGCTTACAGAGATAGCGCAGGAACATATAGCCGGCGGTATAGCAGATGTCTTTTCCCGTCCCGCCTTCCAAAGACATCGCCTCTGACAACTTCTCAGAATCATTGGCCAGTTCCAGGATTTCTTCTGTCTTGTCCGCGTCATAATCATCCAAGCCCATGATGAGCTCTGCAACGCCCTCAGTGAAAAACTGCGGCATACTGACGCCTTTATTTTTTTCATAGCCCTTCAAGGTGCCATTTCCATACATGACGGCATGCACCATTTCATGGGCAATGGTGCGATCCAGATAGCACTCCTGTGCTCCATCTTTAATGCGAGTGTTGCCGTTCACATCATACGCATCTATTATCCCGTACGTGGAAAGTGCGATTGACATACGGATTTCATCTGTAGGCGTAAAATCATAATCCTTCTCGTTTGCAGGAGAGGTAATCGCCTGTAAGTCAGGTTGGTTCACCACGAAGTCTACCACCAAGGTTTTGCCGTTAAAATCCACGCCAAAAGAATCGTAAATCAACTGGGCGCTTTGCTCAACCCACCAATGCTCAATTCCCCTGCTGATAGTCTGAATGCTATCTTCCAGATCATCCGCCGTAAAGTAGCCTGGGTTTTCAGTTTTCTTTGGGTCTTTAATGTAATATTTTTCATGTTTTTTTAAATCAATTGTATCCCAATTTGTTGGATCATAATCATCAATATTTTGCCACTTCCGATCTACGACCTGAGTGAAGCTTGTTGGCCACTTGATATAGAAGGTGTGCTCCACCCCGTCGGCATTATAGTGGTGCGGAGTGCGAGAATTAGCATCTGGCCGTTCAAACTCATTAAGTTTCTTGTTGGTTTCCTCTGGCACAATGGTCACCGCGTTCTTCGTTGTTTTGTTTCCCGCATTGGAACCGCTGACAGCGCCAGTATCTGCGGTATAGATGGCCTCTTTAGTCCCGAGGACGATGCCACAGGTCTCTTTAAGGCGTTCGTCAACGTCCTCATATTCACTTGTATCCGTCACATCAGCCACAAAGGCATCAATAGCAGCCTGCAGGCTATTAAACCCCGAAACCGCGCGCACTGCATGGTCAAGAATCGCGATGCCGCTAGTCGTGGTGTCATTTTTGTACTGCGCCAATACATCCATGAAGGACTTCATTGTACTCGTAGAAATTGCCATTTCATTTCACTCCCTGATTGATAAAATAAATCCTATTTCCGAGTATTATTCTAGGCAATTCTGAAAAGTCCTTCTTTCACTTCCCGCAAACGGGGAAAAATTCACAGCCGGTCTATCAGCCATGCCAGGAGATGGTCTGCCACTGCGGGGCCTTGCAATTTGGCAGCCGCATTTATTCCAGCTTCAGCCCCCCGGTGATTTCCTGCATAAAGGCCTTGGGAGTGGTGTGCAGGTATTTCTTGAACACTTGGGCGAAGTTCTTGTAATCGCCGAAGCCCGTTTCCTCTGCTATCTCGTAGACCTTCCAAGTGCCTGCCTGCAGCATTTCTATGGCTTTCTGCAGGCGGTACTGGGCTAAAAGGCTGCCAAAGGTCTGGCCTGTTTCTTCCTTCAGCTTGCGGGAGAGGTAGCTGAAGGAGACTCCCAGCTCGTCTGCCAGAGCTTCGCCGCTGAGGCGCTTCTGGTAGCCGCTCTCGATGCGCTTCAGCACAGACTTTACATAGGGGTTCCCCGTGTGATAAGCCTCCCGGAGGCCTTTGTCCCAGGAGGGTTCTTCCTGGGGGGCTTCCTCCCTTGCTTCCAGTTTGGCGAGGGCCTTGCCCAGATCCTCCTCGCTGACGGGCTTCAGCAGGTAGTCGCTGACCTCCAGCCGCAGGGCCTGCTGGGCATAGGAAAAGTCGGCGTAGCTGGTGAGGTAGATGATTTTGGCCTTGTTTCCCTCTGCTTTGAGGGCTTCCGTGAGGGCGAACCCGTCCATGACGGGCATTTTGATGTCGGTGAGCACCACCTGGGGGCGCTTTTCCCGAATGACAGACAGGGCCTCCCTGCCGTTGCCGGCCTCCCCTACCACCCTGGCACCCAGCTTCAGCCAGTCTATGGTGCAGACCAGGCCCCGGCGGATGATTTCTTCATCCTCTACGATTACTAAATCCAGCATATGGCTTTCCCCTCACAGCTTCTCCATCAGCCAGGCCAGCAGATGGTCTTCTACGGCAGGGCCTTTCAGCCTGGCGGCGGCCCTGATTGCTTCGTGGGCCGTGGCGGGAGCCACGGAAATGTCCGCAGATGCCAGCAGTTCCCTGTCGTTGAGATAGTCCCCGCAAGCGATGATTTCCACCCCGGGCAGCATTTCTCTCACTGTCTCCAGCATGGCCCCCTTGGAAACCTCCCTGGCTACGAACTCATAGTAATTGTCCTCGGAATAAAAGCCGTTGGCCAGGGCTGCCACGCCCATCTCCTCAGCCAGAGCCACATACTTTTCCAAATGCTCATGCCTGTCGCAGGCGAAGAATTTCAACCAGGGGGTCTTCCCTGTATCCGTCAGCCTTTCCAGGTCTGTATGGGCATAGCGATAGTATTCATAGGGCAGCCTGGGGTCATCATTTTCCTCCGGCGTCACCACATGGCAGTTGTCCTCGGTATAGACCTCCAGGCAGGCCTCCGGGAAGCGCCGCAGGGCCTCGCGGGCAAAAGCCGGCCAGAGATTATTTTCGTCCCCTGCCGTGAGGGGCAGGGTCTTCAGCACCTGTTTTCTCTGCCAGTCATAGAGCATGGCGCCGTTGAAGAAGATGCCGGGGGCATTGAGGGGCAGCCCCTCCACATAGCCCGCCGCTGCCTCCGGGGTACGTCCCGTGGCCACAGAGAAAAGGCCGCCCTCCCCTACGAAATACGCAATAGCCCTGCGGTTTTCTTCCGAAATGACGCCGCCCCTGGGTATCAGCGTGCCGTCCAGATCAGAGATGATAAGTTTGCCTGTAAATTTGCCCATTTTGCCATTAACTCCTTTTAGGTCAAGTAAAGGGGCAGCAGCAGCTTGATTTCCGTACCGCCCTCCGGGGGACATGCAATCTTCAAGCCGTATTTCTCCCCATAGAGCAGCTGCACCCTTCTTTGCACATTGAACAAGCCCTTGTGGCCCGTGTTGTTGTCCCCGGAGCTCAGCAAGGCCTGCAATTCTGCCAGCTGCTCTGCCCCTATGCCCCGGCCCCTGTCCCGCACTGTGATTTCCACGCCCTTTCCGGCTGCTCTGATCTGGAAGGAAATATCCAGCTTCCCCTCCTCATCTTCACCGTATTTGATGGCATTTTCCAACAGGGGCTGAAAGAGCAGTTTGGGAATCCGGCAGGACAGGGCCCCTGAGTCGATTTCCTGCTGAAAGGCCAGGCGGCTGCCGAAACGGTACTGCTGTATCTTCATATAGCTTGCCAGATACTTCAAATCCTCCTGCAGCTCCACCTGCCGCCCCCCGCCGGAAATGCTGTAGCGCAGGAGGGAAGACAGGGCCATGAGCATCTCCGTAGCCGCCCCAGGGTCAAGGCGCACCATGAATTTGATATTTTCCAGGGTGTTGAAAAGGAAATGGGGGTTGAACTGGGACTCCAGCTCCTTCAGCTGGGCGATGGCGGTCTGGTCATCTAGCGCCTGGGCCGTCAGGCGGCTCTCTCTCTCTATGCTCCTGAGCAGCAGGGGAATCATCAGCAGCACCGCCAGGGCCAAGGCCCCCGCCCCAAAGGCATAGCGCAGCAGGAGGTCCGAAACCCCGGTGATGGCATAGACCCTGCCTGTGCCGCTGCCCAGTTCCACCTGCCTGCTGGTGACATAGTAGAGGTTTTCCTCCAGCATCACCAGCCCCTCCCCCTGCTCTGCAAACTCTTTCCTCAGCTTCCTGTATTTTACCGGTGCCCCGTCCCCCTTCACCAGCCTGGCATTGTCAAGCTCGTCCGTCAGCACCAGGCAGGTAGGGCCCTCCCCCGCCAGTTCTTGCAAATAGGCCGCAGGCAGCAGGAAGAATATGGCTCCCACCGTCTGTCCCCCTGACTGCACCGCCTGACCGCAGACCAGGGCCTGCCCCCCTGCTCCCGGCAGCCATTCCTGCCTGGGCAGCTGCGGCTCTCTCTGCAACCTGTCCCAAAGCCCCCAGCCTTCCTCTGCATACTGCAGGCAGTCAGGCAGGGGGCCGCTGCCCAGCATCAGCCTGCCCTCCGCATCCAGCAAGTAGAAAGCCACGCCACGGCGGCTGGTGTCATGGTGCAGCCTGGCCAAGGCCTCGGCCCGCTTCCCCCTGTCCTCCCGCCACAGGGAAAAATCCGGCACCGCCCCCAAAAACTCAGCCGCCTCCCCGGTGCGCTGCAGGAATTCCCGGCCCGCTTCGCTCAAAGCTTCCGCTGCCGCTTCCCTGGCCTCCTCATTGGCCTGCACCACGGAGCGCTGCCAGCTTGCCAGCATGAGGGCAGTGCCCAAAAGGGTGATGACCAGCACTGGCACGATAGCATACCAGGCCAACGCGCGCTGCAGGCGGGACTGGAAATAACGCTGCATGAGACTGCCCCCTCCTCTTTTTCTCTGTCTCTAGTATAGCGAAATAATTGTCTCTTATAAAGACTGCTTTTGCCCGCACACCAAAAAGCGAAGCCCCTTGACAAAGGAGTTTCGCTTTTTCGCTGCTTATTCTTCTAACAGGCCTGCTCAGGCTGCCTGCTTTGCTGCACTCTTGCCGGGCAGTTCGTCATAGGCGCCGATGGCCTTGTGGAAGCGCTGCTGGAGATCATGGAGTTTGTACAGGCCGTCCTTGTTGGCCTTGAGCCCCTTGAGCTTCACGGGGTAGACCATGGGGGGATTCTCCAGAGTCAGGGCCGTACGGTCACGGAGCTGGTCAGTGGTCTGGTAGACGATGCTGAGGGCAGCATACTCGACCCCGTCCTTGCCGGCAAACTTCTCCACCACCAGCTTGGAGCCGATGGGAGTCTTTTTCTCTATGCTGCGGGGCAAGTCGTATTCCTCGGCCCCCAGAGCAGCGAGGACGCTGGCAATGTTGGAGTCATGGCCGCAGAGGAAGGTGAACTTCCTGCCGGGGACAGCCAGTTCCTTGCTCATTTCCTGCAGCAGGGGATGGGCCACATTCACGGCCACGCTGGGAGCGGTGAACAGCACATCGCCGTAGACGTCCTTGATGCTGGCGATTTCCTCCCATTCTTTCTGGCTCAAGGCATGGCCAAAGCCTGCCTTCACCTTGTCCGGCTCCTCGTAATACTGGAGGATAAAGGCATCGCTGGCAGAGTTGGCCAGTTTCAGCGACCCCTTCATAGCAGGTTCCTTGCCCTCCTCAAGGCTGATCTGCAGATCATCATAGCGGAACTTCTCCAGCCCGTCCTTTTTGGCCGCAGGAGAATCCTTCAGATCCAGAGCCTTTTCTATAGTGCGGTAGTTCTGCGCCAGCTTTTTATTGATGCCCTGCAGCCCCTCCTTGCCGCCCATGGCGCTGATTTCCTCCATGGCCTGCCGGCGGAACTCATCGCTGACATAGGTGAGCTGGGGGTTGAACACCGGGTCCATCTTGCTGGGGGCATACTTGTGCTCGATGGTGACATTGGCCACCGGCAGCATGCCGCTGGAGAAATACTGGGCCGTGGCAATGGTGCGCTGCATGGAGTTGGCATAGAAGCGCATCTCCCCTTCAGCCGGGCTGTAGGTATTCCTGTCCCCAATCAGCCCCTCAGCTTCCAGTACCTGGGCGAAATACTGCCCCATCATGGTCTCAAGCTGACCTCCCCGCAGGGAAAGCTCGCTGGGGCCAGAGGTCCACTTGAACCACTCATGGGGAGTGAGGTTCCCCAGGGCCGAACCATTGCCGGAAAGGGGTGAGCGGATATTGTGGCGGCTGAGAATCACCATTTCCTCCAGCTGATAGTTGTCATGGAAGGATGCAGGGCGCTCCGCCTGCACTGCACTTACCGCAGTCAGCATGGAAAGGCAGAGGGACGCGGCTATTTTCTTGAGATTCATGTTTGGTTTCCTCCTCAGATAGCGCTGTTTTTCTTTACGCTCTGTATTATAGCGGAGTAAATTGTACCAAACAATCCAGAATCCTGTAAAAATGTCCTCAAAAATGAAGTCCCTCTTGACCTCTGGATAAAATAGCGGCGAATCTATCCAGCCAGGCCTTTTTGCATCCGCTTACCACTTCCTCCTCATCGGTGAGGAAGCGGATCTCCTCCTTGGGCAGGAGGCCGGCAGGGGCTGCCACATCCTCACGGACGCTGCGGCGGTGAAGGCGCCGGGCGATAAAGGTCTGGGCTTCTTTGCCGGTGATGAAGTCGAGGAATTTTTCGGCCTTCTCCCTATGCCTGGCCTGTCTGACGATGCAGATGCTATCCGGCTTGGAGATAACTCCCTCCTTCATGTAGACCAGCTTCACCGGTGCCCCCGCCAAGGCATATCTGGCACCTCCTTCCTCGAAGGTGAGCCCCAGGGCAAACTCCCCGTCAGCCACCCCCAGGTACACCTCCGCAGAACTTGCCAGCAGCCTGCCATCCAGATTCTGCACCAGTTTCTCCACGTAGCCCCAGCCCTGCTCCGGCTCACCTGCCCCCATGGCATAGAGCATATTGATCAGGTGCTCATAGGCCGAGGATGACTGCGCCGGGTCTGCCATGGCAATCTTCCCCCTGAGGGCAGGATTCAGCAGATCCTCATATCCCTCCACCTGCAAATCGCCAATCAGGTCGGTATTGACCATGATGACACTGGGGATATCCGTAAAGCGGGTGATGGAACCCTCCACATTCCTGAAGCCCTCCTGCAGCTGCCCCTCATGGGCAGAGCGGTATTCTGCAAAGAGCGCCGCCTTGGGCTTCACAGTGGACAGGGAGCCACCCCAGAAGATATCCGCCTGCGGCTGCTCCTGCTCAGACTCCAGACGCTGCAAAAGGGCCCCTGTGCCCTCTGCCACCACTTCCACCTTCACGCCGCTTTCCTGCTCAAATTCCTCCACCAAGGGCGTGACGAAAGAAAGGGGATGGGAGCAGTAAATGACCACCTTGTTTTCCTCTGCCTCAGGCGCGGGGGGCCCGCCGCAGCCAGACAGACAGAGGGGGAGCAGGATGGCGCCCGCAAGACACGCCACAATCTTTTTCAGCGCCATGCCGCCCACTTTAGTGTACCGCCTCATTCTGGCTGCCCATGCGGTAGCCGGTCAGATCCAATGTGACATAGGCAAAGCCCAAGTCTTTCAGCCTGCCAGACACTTCTGCCCTGTGCTCCAGCAAGAGGGGCAGCCTTCCCTCAGCCACCTCCAGCCGCGCCAGATTCCCGTGGTCGCGCACCCGCAGCTGCCCCTTGACCCCCAGCTTCCGCAGGAAGCGCTCCGCTTCATCGATGCGCTGCAGTCTCTCAGCCGTCAGCTCCAGGCCATAAGCCACCCTGGAGGCCAGGCAGGCGGCACTGGGCTTGTCCCAGACCGCCAGATTCCACGTCTGGGCCAGCTTGCGTATATCTTCCTTGTCAAAGCCACACTCTGCCAAGGGAGAGCGTATGCCAAGTTCCTGCAAGGCCCTTGCCCCAGGGCGGTAGTCGCCCCTGTCCGAAATATTGGAGCCGTCCGCCACTATGGCTATCCCTTCCTCCGCTGCCCAGGCCAGAATCTTTTCCATGCGGTGACGCTTGCAGTAGTAGCACCGCTCCCTGTCATTGCGCCGCACATCTTCATAGGCCAAGTCTTCCGCAGGCAGGAGGACATGCCTGATGCCAATGGCAGATGCCCCCTGCACCGCATCCTCGTGCTCCTCCCGCGACAAAAGCTCCGACGCCGCCGTGACCGCCACCGCCTTATCCCCCAAAGCCAGACAAGCGGCCTTGGCCAAAGTCATGCTGTCCACGCCCCCGGACAACGCCACAGCCACGCTGCCATAGCCACGCAGCACAGCCAACAATTTCTCTGTCTTCTCAGTCATCACATACTCCCATCAGCTAAGTGTGCATTCTGGCACAGATTGAAAACCACTCTACTCTGCCATCTTCCACTCTTGGAGCTTGCGGCTCTCAGAATCGAAGTTCACGCCAATCTCGAATACCTTGCGCTTGTCTGCCTTGTAAGGCAGAGCATATTCTTTCTCTTTTATCTGTGCCAGGGCCTCGTCTGCGCTCTTGTCCAGCTTGAACTCAAAGATATAGACATACTCTGCCGTTTCCACCACAGCATCAGCGCGGCCCTTGCTGCTATGGACTTCGCAGGCTGCGAACTTGCCCAGCAGGGTGAAGACCAGATAGAGCACCGCTTCAAAATAATGCTCGAAAGGAGATTCTGACGAGCTATAGGGAATGCTGGCAAAGAGTGCCGTCAATATATCCCTGATTCCTTCCAAATCACCGTTTTCCAGACAATCATCCAAGGAAAACAAATCCCTGCCGGAACCAGCCAGAACCTCAGGCGTATATACAGCCAGCAAGCTGTCCAGAAAGCTGTATTTCACCTCGTCGTTGGGGAAGCTCAAGGTGATGCGCTGACGCTTAGAATCGTAGCCCGCCATGCTGAGATAACCCGTCTGATAAAGCAGGGGCACAATGTCAGGATTGTCTGCACGATAGTCTGACAGGGCCCGCTCCGTGGAGTAAAGCTTTCCATCCGTGAACTTCTTCACATCAAAGGAGCTCTTGCCAATTCTTTTCACCAGAAAAGTGGGCGTGCCTGTCTCAAACCAGAAAGAACCGAATCTGCGCTTCTTCAAGGCATTCAGCAGGCTGTAGGGATTATAGACGCCTGTTTCCGCCTCCGCAGCAAAATGGTAGCCATCATAGGCCTTGCGCAGCTGTGCCAGGCAGGCCTCTTCCGACAGGCCATTTGCCTCAGCCATCTGCCGGATTTCCAAGGCAAAAGTTTCCCTCATTTCTGTTTCGGTGATGCCGCAGATACCGGCATAGTCCTCATCCATGGAAATATCTTCCAACTGGTTCAGATCGCTGAAAATGCTCACCTTGCTGAATTTCGTGACCCCGGTGAAAAAGACAAAGCGCAGGTATTCATCATAATTTTTGAGGGTGCCGAAAAAGCCCTTGAATACTGCCTTGTTGTGCTCCTCCAAGGCATCATTTTCCAAGACCTCAAGCAGCGGCTTGTCGTACTCGTCCACCAGCACCACACATTCTCTGCCGGTCTTGGCTCTGGCTTTGGTCAGCAAATTTTGGAACCGATTGCTTAATGTGCCATCCTTCTCGCAACTATACTCATCCTCCCAGCGCTCCAGCATTTTGTCTAAAACATCTTCCAGCGCCGTCTCCTTTTGATAGTTCTGCCCGTTGAAATCAAAGTAAAAGACCGGATACGGCTGCCAGGCTTCTGCTTTTCCCTGCTCAAGCTCTGCTATGGCCAGCCCCTCGAAAAGTTCCCGCGCCCCTTCCCAATAAACTTTCAGGGTTGACAAGAAAAGGCTCTTGCCAAAACGGCGGGGACGGCTCAAAAAATACTGCTTGCTGCCGTGAACCAGTTCATAAATGTACCTAGTCTTGTCCACATAGACAAAGTTTTCCTTTCTCAGGCTGGCAAAACTCTGCACCCCAATGGGCAACCGCCTTCTCTGCTCTTTCATGCCGCTCTCCTCCCTGCGCCTCTGTCCCGCGCTCGCTATCCTTTGCTTTCAGTATAGCATATAGATAAGACAAGTAAAGGGAAGTCCCTGCACTCATGACATGGACTTCCCCTTGCATTGGTTTCAGTACAATTTCCTCAATCCAGATCCGAGGCCTTGCCCTTGTACTGGGGCGGGCGTTTTTCCAGGAAGGACCTGATGCCCTCTTTGTAATCCTCGCCGCCGTAGACCTTGTGCCGATAATCGTTGATGCGCTCGAAGCTCTCTGCGCTGATGACTGTGGAGGCGCGGCTCAGGATGCGGAACTGGCGCTTGATGGCGCTGATGGAGAGCACGCTGTTGCGGCGCAGGGGCTGGAGGAAGTGTTCTTCCAGCACTGCTTCCAGCTCCTCCTTGTCGGCCACCCGGTTGATGAGGCCCACGTTCAGGGCATCCTCTGCCTCGATGGGCATGCCCAGGAAAAACATTTCCCTGGCCTTGTTCATGCCCAGCTGGTTGATGAAGTGCAAGAGACCGGAGGCATTGTAAGGAATACCCAGCTTGGCAGGGGTGATGGCAAAGGTGGCATCCTTGGAACTGACTATCATATCGCAGGACAGGCAGAGGTCGCAAGCCCCGCCCCAGACCGTGCCATCCACGCAGGCAATCACGGGGATGGGCACATCCTGCACCGCCCGCAATAGCTGCTCCATGGGCACCTCGAAGGACAGGGGGTCGCTGCCGTCCAGGGGCAGTTCATGTATGTCATGGCCCGCGCTCCAGACGCCTTTCCTGACCTCTGCCTCCAGCACGATGCCCACGCACTCCTGCTCATAGGCGAAAGAAAGATCCTCCATCAGTTCCTGGCACATCTGGTCGCTGAGACAGTTGAAGTGCTGGCTGTTTTCCATCTTCACATAGCAGATGCGGTCCTTGATCACTTTGCTTACCAACGACATATGCATTCCCCTTCCCTTTATCAGACAATTTTACTTGTAGTAACTTCGCCATCAGCAGAAAGAAACCCTCTTTCCAATGCAAAAGGCCGCCGGGCAGGAGACAATCCTGCCCAGCGGCCTGGTTTTATTTTTAGAGAATTACTTGCTCAGGGGCTTCTTCAGCACAGAAAGCACTGCGCAGCCGACTACGGCGCCAATGAGGATGGCGACGAGGTACATCACCGGGTTGCCGATGGTGGGGACTACGAAGATGCCGCCGTGGGGAGCACGGAGGGTGCAGTCGAAGGCCATGGTCAGGGCACCTGCCACAGCAGAGCCGATGACGCAGGAGGGAATCACGCGGATGGGGTCGCCTGCAGCGAAGGGGATAGCGCCCTCAGTGATGAAGGACATGCCCATGACATAGTTCACGACACCGGCCTTCTGCTCGCTTTCGGTGAAGCGGTTCTTGAAGAAGGTGGTGCAAAGTGCGATGGCCAGAGGAGGCACCATGCCGCCTGCCATGACGGCAGCCATCACATGATACTCGCCGGAAGCCAAAAGGCCGGTGCCGGTGACGTAAGCAGCCTTGTTGATGGGGCCGCCCATGTCGATAGCCATCATGCCTGATACGACAATGCCCATGAGGATACGGGCAGAGGGATCCATGTTGGCCAGGGTCTCAGTCAGCCAGGTGTTGATAGCGCTGACAGGAGGCGCAATGATGTACATGGAGATGAAGCCCATGAGGAGGATGCCGAAGAAGGGATAGAGCAGCACGGGCTTGACGCCGTCCAGGCTGGCAGGAATGCCGGAGAAAGCCTTCTTGAGGAGGTTCACGATCCAGCCACCCAGGAAACCGGCCAGCAGAGCGCCCAGGAAGCCGGAGCCGGTGGTGCCAGCCAGAGTGCCGCCCACGAAGCCCACAGCCAGGCCCGGACGGTCAGCGATGGACATGGCGATGAAACCGGCCAGGACAGGCAGCATGAAGCCGAAGGCTGCGCCGCCGACGCTCATGAAGAACTTGGCGAAGGGAGTGTTGCTGCCGAAGGAAGCGGCAGGCTCGGGAGCATCAAAGAGGAAAGCCAGGGCGATGAGCACGCCGCCGCCCACCACGAAGGGGAGCATATGGCTGACGCCGTTCATCAGGTGCTTGTAAGCCTGACGGCCCAGGGACTCGCCTGCGGTATCAGCTGCACCTTCAGCCTCGTCGCTGCCGGTGGCATGGTACACGGGAGCCGTGCCGCTCATGGCCTTGTCCAGCAGTTCGTCAGCCTTGTTGATGCCGTCTGACACCTTGGTGATGACGGTGCGCTTGCCATCGAAGCGGGCCATAGCCACGTTCTTGTCAGCTGCCACGATGATGGCATCAGCAGCGGCGATTTCCTCAGCAGTGAGGACATTCTTGGCACCGCCGGAGCCGTTGGTCTCTACTTTGATGGTGATGCCGCGCTTCTTGGCGTGCTGCTCCAGGGACTCGGCAGCCATGAAGGTATGGGCAATGCCGGTGGGGCAGGCGGTGACAGCCAGCACCTGGATGTGGTCAGCCTTGGGAGCTGTTGCCACAGGCTCAGCTCCGGCAGCCACGAACTTGCCGTCTTCCTTGTCGTCGATGAGCTTCAGGAACTCGTCCTTGGACTTGGCGGCAATGAGGGCTTCCTTGAAGTCAGCATCCATGATCATGGTAGCCAGCTTGGACAGGATAGCCATGTGCTCGTCATTGGCAGAGTCAGGAGCCGCAATCTGGAAGAACAGGCGGGAAGGCTTGCCGTCCATGGACTCGAAATCCATGCCTGCGGGCACGGTCATGGCAGAAAGGCCTGCGGCCTTCACGCCTGCGCTCTTGGCATGGGGAGTGGCGATGCCGTCACCCAAGCCGGTGGTGCCGGAGGCTTCGCGGGCCAGGACGTCCTTCTTGTACTGCGCCTTGTCCGTGAGGTTGCCGCCCTTTTCCATCAGGTCGGTGAGCTGGTCGATGGCTGCATTCTTATCAGCCGGCTGTGCTCCGAGGAGGATAGACTCGCTCTTGAGCAGGTCAGTGATACGCATGATATCTCTCCTTTTTGTAAAAAAATATATAATGAGAACATAGAAGGAGGATACTCAATTTCAGCCTTCCCCTTGAGGGGAAGGGGGACCGCGAAGCGGTGGATGAGGTGGAACATTCTCTCGTCTATCTGCCTATACTTTTAGGCCGCACCTCATCCGTCAGTCCTCAGGACTGCCACCTTCCCCTCAAGGGGAAGGCTTTTATCAGCTGCGGATGCTCTTATACAGGGTCTCGGCCTCTTCCCTGGTGGCCAGGTTCTCGCTGAAAGCAGAGGCGGAGCCGGTGGCTACGCCCATGTAGAAGGCGTGCTCTAAGTCTTCCGGCTTCTCATGGCAGCCGGTGATGAAGCCTGCCACCATAGAATCGCCTGCGCCCACGGAATTCACCAAGGTGCCCTTGGGAGCGGGGCTCTTGAAGTGGCGGCCATCTTCCGTCAAGAGGATGGCACCGTCACCAGCCATGGAAATCAGCACATTGCGGGCGCCCTGCTCCTGCAGCTTCTTGGCATAGGTGACGATTTCCTCGTCAGTGGTGAGCTTCACGCCGAACATATCCCCCAGCTCGTGATTGTTGGGCTTGATGAGGAAGGGATGATATTTGAGGACCTTGAGGAGCAGCCCCTTCTCGGCATCCACCACCACGCGGATGCCCTTGCCGTCCAGACGGCTCATGATGCGCTCGTAGATGTCATCGGGCAGGGTGTTGGGAATGGAGCCAGCCAGCACCAGGGTGTCGCCCTCCACCAGCTTGTCCAGCTTGGCGAAAAGCTCTGCCTGGGCTTCTTCGCTGATCTTGGGGCCCTGGCCGTTGATTTCCGTCTCCTTGTCGGCCTTGACCTTCACATTGATGCGGGAGAAGCCATCAGGGAGCTGCACGAAGTCGTGAGCCACGCCGAAGCCCTCCAGCTGGCGCTTGATTTCCTCGCCGGTGAAGCCAGCCAGGAAGCCCAGAGCCGTAGACTTGATGCCCATGTTGCCAAGGACGATGGACACATTGATGCCCTTGCCGCCCCCCAGCACCTGCTCGTAGTTCACGCGGTTGATCTGCCCTGCGGTGAAAGAATCCAACCGCACGATGTAGTCAAGAGCCGGGTTGAAAGTAACTGTATAAATCATTTACGCTTCCTCCTTGAAGGTGAAGCCTCAGGCCTCATCTTCCAGTACATTGGTAAAATCACGATACTTCTTGTCCTCCAGTTTGCCCGTGATGATGGTGGCGCTGGAGATGCTGCCGAAGGTGATGGGGGCAATCCTGTTGAACTTGGATCGGTCCGCCAGCACATAGGCGTGCTTGCAGCGCTTCAGGGCCTCCCCCTTGACCTCCCCCTCGTCTGCATCGGGAGTGGAAAAGCCGGACTGAGTGCTGATGCCGTTGGTGCCGAAGAACCCCTTGGTGAAGTTGTAGGCCTCCAGATTCCTGATGGCACCGCTGCCCACCACCGCCTCCGTGGTGGCCTTCATGGCGCCCCCCAGGATAAAGACCTTGAACCCCCGCCCCGCCAGCTTGGAGGCATGGGGCAGGCCGTTGGTGACATAGGTGGCTCCCTTTTCCGTCAGGAAGTCGATCATCTGTAGAGTGGTGGAGCCTGCATCCAGATAGACAAAATCCCGCCGCTTCACCAGCCCAGCCGCCAGCCTGGCAATGCCCACCTTTTCCTCCGTATAGAGGGAACTCTTGGTGCGCATATCCTCCTCCGAGGAAGAGTAGCGGTTGTCGATAGCAGTGGCCCCCCCGTAAACCTTGTAAAGCCGCCCGCTCTTGTGCAAGCTGGTCAGGTCACGCCTCACGGTGGATTCCGAGGTATTCAGAAGACGAGTGAGCTCCGTGACCGTAACGGCCTTCTTCTCCGTCAGGAGCCTCAAAATAGCCGCATAACGCTCTTCCGTGAGCATCCTTCTCCCCCCTTCGCTTCTCTATGATACTAATATCATATAGCCAAATACGAGCAAAGTCAATCAAAATCGTGAGAAAGCAAGCAAAATTTTGGTATAAACGATTACATACAAGCAAAACCAACCATTCCCGCCTACAAAGAATCAGGACACAAGTCCCCCATCTACTAAAAAATCCCCCTTGCCCTAACAACTCCCCCTCGTACCCCCGTCACCCCTGGCGCCCAAGGATGGGCGCCCGCGGACCTTTGAATAACGTGAAGTTATTCAGGTCCGGTTTTCTTTTTGTTACTTTTTCTTTGCGCCAAAGAAAAAGTAAAGCATAAACGTAACTTTTTAATGTATAATATCCTATAGAAGAATCCCAACAACGAATGGAGCGTGACCCAATGACCAACCCTAAACCTCAAATCAAGCAACAACGCAAGTTCTCCTTCTACTTCAAAAAGTACCTCACCATCTTCATCGGCGCCCTCATCGCCTCCGTAGGACTGGAACTCTTCCTCATACCCAACGAAGTCATTGACGGCGGTGTAGTGGGCCTCTCCATCATGGCCCAGACCCTCTCAGGCTTCAGCATCGGCATGTTCCTGATTCTCTTCAACCTGCCCTTCCTCTATCTGGGCTACAAGCAGATAGGCCGCAGCTTCGCCATCGCCACCATGGTAGCCATCTGCTTCCTGGCGGGCTGGTCAGAGGTCATGGAAGAAATCCCCGCCGTCACCACTGACCCCTTCCTGGCTGCCATCTTCGGCGGCATCATCGACGGCGTGGGCGTGGGCCTCATCATCAGGGCAGGCGGTTCCTTGGACGGCACTGAGATCGTGGCCATCATCATGGACAAGAAATCCGTCTTCTCCGTGGGCGAAGTGGTCATGTTCATCAACCTCTTCATCCTCTCCAGCGCAGGCCTGCTCTATGGCTGGGACAAGGCCATGTACTCACTGGTGGCCTACTTCGTCATCTCCAAGATGATCGATGTGGTCATCAAGGGCCTGGACGAGTCCTACGCCGTGATGATAGTCACCAACAGCCACGCGGATATCACCTCAGCCCTCAACGACAGATTGGGCCGTGGCGTGACCCTGCTCCACGGGGCAGGCGGGTACACGGGGGAGAGCAAGGAAGTGCTCTACTGCGTGGTGACACGGCTGGAAGTTGATAAGCTCAAGGAAATCGTCCTGGAGAAGGACGAGAATGCCTTTGTCACGATTAACGCCGTACATGACATTATCGGCGGCAGGTTCAAGAAGAAGGCTATCCATTGATTCCTTTAGCGAGGTGATTATTTTGCGTAGAGTTCACATTATAATTCCTTTGCTGGCAGTCTTGCTGCTAGGCCTGGCCTCCTGCACCGAAGCCGCTCCCCTGCGGCTGGCGCAGTATCCCGTCATTGACCGCACCTGGTGCCCTCGTGAGGTGCTCATGGATTTGAATGCGCGGGTTTCCAGGGCTACCCATGTGCCCCTGAACGGCTACCTGCAGATGGTGGAATATCTGCCGGGGAATGAACTGGCTGCGGCCATGAGCGAGGTGCGGCGGGAAAAGGGCCCCAAGGCCAAGGACAAGGAACTGCTCCGCCCCCTGGCCGCCCGCCTGCAGGCCGATATGGTGGTGCTCCCCATCCTGGACGGCTATCAGGAGTGGCAGCGCATGAGCTGGCGCAGGGGCACCATCTACCACAGCTATGCCTCCGTCATGCTCTACGTTTACGATGCCCGCACGGACGAAGTGGTGAAAAAAGGAGCCTCCCGTTTCTACGACGGTGAAACCTCCACCCGCGCCAGTGCCGCCTACCTCGTCCGTGAGGCCATGGACGATGCCCTTCTCGCCAGCCGCCTCCACGAGCGCATCTATCCGGCCAAGAGCCAAGAGCAAAAACAGCCAGTAAACTGACCGGCAGTGATATTTTTACAAACATAGCAGGAAAACAGAGTTTTTGGACGAATATTAACGGAAATGGAATTTTGCAGGATATCTCCGCAGAAAGAAGGGTGTGTCATGATACCTACAGAAATCCATGTCCCCTTGCTCCTCTTTGGCTTCTTCATCTTCTGGATCCTTTCCCTGCTGGGCACCGTCTGGTATTTCCATCAAGTGCTGAAGCGGGAGCGGAAGCTCAAGGACGGCATGGACCAGCTGCTGACCTTCACCGACCTCTGCACCTTTGTCTTTGACATGCGCAAGGACACCATGCGGCTCTCCACCGCCTGCTCCCATCTCATGGGCCTGCCGGAGCTGATTGAGGACTTCACGGAAGCCTGCCACAAAGAAAACGGGCAGCAGGAAAGCTGCCAGAACCTCCTGCAGGCCATGACCCCGGAGGCTGACCAGCAGCGCATGCAGCTCACCCGCGCCAACGGCTCTTTCGGCACCTATCGGGTCACCAACCGCATCTACTACACGAAAAACGAAGAAATCGACTACATCATCGGTATCCTCACAGATATCACCCAGGAGGTGCACCGGGAGGAGCATCTGGCTCTCCATGCCCAGCTCGACGGCCTCACCCATGTCTACAACAGCGGCACCGTGCGGCGCATGCTGTCCGACTCTATGTCGGACTTCTCGGAAAACAGTCTGGGCGCCTTCATCATCCTGGATATCGACAATTTCAAGAAATTCAACGACCTCTACGGCCACCAGACCGGCGACCAGGTGCTGCGCATCGTAGCCAGGGTGCTCAAGGAGCATCTCAGGGTAGATGATGTCATCGGCCGCCTGGGCGGTGACGAATTCTGCGCCTACCTGCCGGGGCTGCCCAGCATCGGCTACCTCTCCACCCTCTGCGAAAGGCTCAATAAGGGCGTGAAGAAGGCCTCGGAGACAGAGGGCATCGCCTCTCCCGTCACCATCAGCATCGGCGCCACCATGCTCCACACCTTTGACGATTTCCTCACCGCCTACGAGCGAGCCGACCAGGCTCTCTACGAGGCCAAGGCCAAGGGCCGCAACTGCTATGTGGCCAAGGATGCCCCCACGGAGAAAACACCAGAAGAAAGCAAGGCAGGGGAGCCATAAGCTCCCCCTTCCTTGGTGTATTTACTTTTGAAATGATAGGTGCTGTCTATGGATTTAACTGCTTTGCTATCTGTCTGCCTGCTCCTGCTGACCAACCTCACGGCCCTGCTGGCCGCCATCTTCTTCTACCGAAAATGGCGCCAGGGCCAGCGCCTGGCGGTGCTCTCCGAGCAAAGCCGGGCCAGCCGTGTGCGCTCCGAAACTGCCCGCCAGGTCATCAAGCGGCAGCATTTTTTCATTTCCCGCTATGTGAACTATCTGGAGACTCCCACCCGCGGCATCAACGAGCTGACGGAAAAGATCTCCCAAAGCCAGGATCTCGCTGCAGCCCATAAGGGAGCCGCCCAGCTGCAGTCCCGCATGCAGCTGCTCCTGCAGTCCATCAGCAATCTGAAAGACTACGCCTCCATGGAGGTAGGGGAACTGACCCTCCACCCGGAACCCGTGTCCAGCCGCCTGCTGCTGGAAGAAGCCATCAGCACCATGCGCACTTTCCTTTCCTCCAACCAGCAGCATCTCCTGCTGGACATCAAAAGCTGGCAGGATTACAAAATCATCGTGGACAAGGGCAAGTTCTGCTCCATGCTGGGCCATCTGGGCCATGCCATCGCCACCCACCTGCCCAAAGGCTGCAATATCAACTTCACCGCCGAATCCATCCGCTCCGGGGAAAACCGCATCGTCACCTGGCTGCGCATCTCCGCCAACGACACAGACTATGAGGTTCCTTCCAACGAGCAGCTTTTCGACCCCCTGAGCGAGACGCTCCCCCTACAGGAAAATACCTCCAACATATCTCCCATTTCCTCTCTGGATCTGCCCTTCGCCAAACATCTGGCAGAACTCATGGGCGGCACCCTGAACTTCCGCCGCACCAGCGAAGGACACGCAGCGGAGATAGAGCTGTTTTTCAATGTTGGGAATAGCTATGGCAAAAACAAGGCATTTGAGTTAAAATAAAAAGCGCTGAAAAGCGCTTTTTATTTTGTTTGCGACTATCAAGGAGGCAATCATGACCCCTAAAGAAAAATACCGGCAGATCTGCCGGGAGGCTGGTGCCACCGGGCTGGTGCTCTTATTGCTCATCGTGCTCTGGTGCGTGCTGGGCTTTGGGCTCTCAGCCAGCGAAGTGATGGTTCTGGGACTGCCCCTCTGGGCACTTACAGGCACCGTGGGCATCTGGCTCCTCGCCATCCTGCTCACCTTCATCCTGGTGAAGTTCGTCTTCAAGGATATGGCCCTGACCAAGCCTTTTGTGAAATCAGATAAGGAGTGAATCTATTGGGAAATCTCTCGGCCCTTCTGCCCCTGCTCGTGTTCATGGGCGCCATGATCGGCATCGGCTTCTACGTCCGACGTGAGGGCAGCCGCTCCGGCACAGGCTTTGTGAAAAATTATTTTATCGGCAATCATAATCTGGGCGGCTTCGTGCTGGCCATGACCACCGTGGCTACCTACAGTTCCGTGTCCTCCTTCGTGGGGGGGCCGGGCATGGCCTGGCAGATAGGCTTCGGCTGGATTTACATGGCCGTGGTGCAGGTCACCGCCATCTTTTTGGTGCTGGGGGTCTACGGCAAGCGGGTGGCGCTGCTGTCCCGCAGGCTGGAGGCCGTCACCGTGGTGGACATCATCAGGGCGCGTTTTGGCTCCGACAGGCTGGCGGGCCTGGCGGCTTTCATCATCGTCATCTTCTTCGCCGCCACCATGACCGCCCAGTTCGTAGGGGGAGCCAAGCTCTTTGCTGCCGTCACGGGGTACAGCTACGAGATGGGCCTCTTGCTGTTCGGCCTGACGGTGGTGCTCTACACCGCCATCGGCGGTTTCCGTGCCGTGGCCCTCACGGACACCTGCTGCGCCATCGTCATGATGGTGGGCATCGTGCTGCTGCTCTACTACGTCCTGCAGGCAGGCGGCGGCTACATGGCCATCATGGATAACCTCCATGCCAATCATCCCGAGATGTTCGAGCCACTATCGGCAGGGCATATGCCTTTGACCCTCTACCTGACCCAGTGGATTCTGGTGGGCATCTGCACCATCGCCCTGCCCCAGTCCGTGGTGCGTGGCATCAGCTACAAGGATACCCAGGGACTTCATCAGGCCATGCTGATAGGCACTGTAGTGGTGGGCTTCATGAATATCGGCATCAACTTCACGGGGATTCTGGCCCACGGGGTGCTGACAGGGCCGCTGGAAAGCCATGGCGGCGTAGACAACATCATCCCCAAGACCATCGTCACCGCCATGCCCCCCTCGCTGGTGGGCTTTGCCATCATCGGGCCGCTGGCGGCTTCCATCTCCACCATTTCCGGCCTCTTGATTGTGGCTTCTTCGGCCATCATCAAGGACATCTATCTCCACGCCAAGAAGACCAAGGGCGAAAAAGTCTCGGACAAGAAACTCCGGCTGCTGTCCATGGCCGCCACGGGCATTATCGGCGTGCTGGTGTTCTTCATCGCCGTGACCCCGCCCTCGCTGATCTGGATCATCAATATGTTCGCCTTCGGCGGGCTGGAGACAGCTTTCTTCTGGGTGCTGCTCCTGGGCCTCTTCTGGCGCAAGGCCAACAAGGCCGGTGCCATCCTGGCCATGGCGGGGGGCACCTTCATCTACATCCTGCCCATGCTGGGCAAGATCCTCCTGCTCCTCACCTCCGCCGACTGGGCCACCTCCCTGGCCGCCGCCCTGAACTGGTCCCCCTTCGGCCTGCACAGGATTGTGCTGGGGCTGACAGTTTCCCTGGTGTGCTTCATCGTGGGGGCGTATAAAGGGAAGCCCACCAAAGAAGAAACCCTCGCCCTATTCTTCCCCGGAAAGTAAACTGAACCACCATACTGCAAAGGCCGCTGACTGCATCAAAATCACAGTCGGCGGCCTTTTGAATCCTGCTCCAATATCGGATTGCCTCGACATAATTTACAGGCAAAAAATCAACGCTCCTGCAGGGAATCCAGGGCGTGTTGATTAATTCACTAAGCCCATCTTCACGTATCTTGACCGTCCCTGCTGCGTTGACAAATCCTCGACATAGCACCGAACTGTGCCCCCTCAGGCATATTCCTGGCCCATGCTCCTTCGTCTCCACCTTGCCCTGCCCCTGCCTGGCAAGCACAAAAATTTCAGGTAGACATTGCAGTCCCTGGTGCTGTAGTCTATATAAAGAACTATATGGTTGGTACCGGTGCGGAAAAGTGAAAGGAAGATCGAACATGAAGACTAAGAAAATCCTCATTGTGGTTGATATGCAGAATGACTTTATTGACGGAGCTTTAGGGTCCAAAGAAGCTGTGACTATCGTGGACAAGGTGGCAGAAAAGATAAAGGCAGCCGAGGATGATGGAGCGCTGGTGCTCTTTACCCGTGACACACATGGGGAGGATTACATGGCCACGGAGGAAGGGAAGCATCTGCCAGTGCCTCACTGCATAGAGCGCAGCGCAGGCTGGCAGATCAGTGAAAAGATTCCCTATCCCCAAAACTCCCGCAGCTTTGATAAGTTTACTTTCGGCTCTATGGATTTGGGCAGCTTCCTCAAGGAGCTGGTCTCTGCGCCCGAGCGGGTGGAGCTGGTGGGGCTCTGCACAGACATCTGCGTGCTGTCCAATGCGGTGATTGCCAAGGCTGCTCTGCCCAATGCCCATATCGTGGTGGATGCGGCCTGCTGCGCTGGCGTGTCGCCAGCCTCCCACGACACGGCTTTGGCAGCCATGAAGGCCATTCAGGTGGAAGTAGTGAACCAGGGCAGCGAACCCTGGCGCAATAATTAGTCTTTTTTCCTGTCATCACCGTCTACAGTATATCCTGTAATCGTTGTCAGAAAAATGCAGCATCATGTCACTTAGTGCTCCGACCTTATGCAGACCGCTTGCTTGTGCTGGCTGTCTTTTGCTATACTAAGGGCATGTGTTTTCAAATATACAAACGGAAGTGATTTTTGTATGCAGCCAGAATGGACTATCAACCGCAGGCAGGTGCTCTTGGAAGGCATGAAGGACGGCCTGCCCATTGCCCTGGGTTATTTTGTGGTGTCCTTCACCCTGGGCATCGCTGCCAAGAATGCGGGGCTGAATGCCTTGGAGGGATTCTTTGCCAGCCTCTTCAACAATGCTTCGGCAGGTGAGTATGCAGGTTTTACCGTCATTGCCTCGGGGGGAACCCTTTTGACTATGGCTATCCTGACGCTGGTGGCCAATGCCCGCTATATGCTCATGAGCACAGTGCTGTCCCAGAAATGCCCGGAGAATCTGCCCCTCTACCACCGCATTTTGGTGGCCTTTGATGTGACGGACGAGATTTTCGGCATCACCATCGCCCGGCCGGGGCCGCTGAATCCTTACTATAACTACGGGGCCATGCTGGTGGCTTTGCCCGGCTGGTCTGTGGGCACGGCTCTGGGCATCATGGCAGGCTCTGTCCTGCCCCTTTCTGCCGTATCTGCCCTCTCCGTGGCCCTTTACGGCATGTTCATCTGGGTCATCGTGCCCCAAGGCAAGAATGACCATGTCATCGCCGCCCTCATTGTCCTCAGCATGCTGCTGAGCCTCGGAGCCAGCCTTGCCCCCATGATTTCCGAACTGTCCGCAGGCACCCGCACCATCCTCCTCACCATTGTCATTGCGGGCCTGGCCGCTTACTTCTTTCCGCACAAGGAGGCTTGAATATGGAGCCTAGTATCTTCACCTATCTTTTGGTCATGAGCGCCGTGACCCTCGCCATCCGCATCCTGCCCCTGACCCTGATTCGCGGCGAGGTCAAGAGCCCTTTCCTCAAATCCTTCCTTTACTACGTCCCCTACGTCACCCTGGCCGTCATGACCTTCCCCGCCATGACTCAGGCCACCCAAAGCCCCGTCAGCGGCACACTGGCCCTGCTCGCGGGGCTGGTTCTCGCCTGGTGGGGCGCCAGCCTCTTCAAGGTAGCGGCAGCCTGCTGCGCCGTGGTTTTTTTGACGGAAATGGTGATTTGCTGAAAATCATCAATAGACACTGCAAAGTGAACATGTTAATCAGAACACACAAAGCCCCCGAGGTCATAAAACCCCGGGGGCTTTTACATTGGCTAGGTTACTTGCCTCAGAATGATTTCAACTGGTACACAGCTCCTTGTCAAATACCTCCACAAACGAAAAATAACCTTCCCCTCATCAAAAGGGAAGGCTATTTTTCATTTGTCTTAGTTGTCGGCAGCCACGGTTGCCTCTTCCTCATTCTCATCAGTCTTATTGATGAGCTTATTCAGCACAGGCACCAGGATGGCCATGAGCACGGTCACGCCCAGGGTCACCAGGCCGATCTGGGTGAAGACGCCGGTGTAGATGCCCAGGGTCTCCACGGAATCAGTCACGCCCTCGGGGATAGCGGTGAGGGCTGCTACCTTGCCGCCCAGCACAGCGGCGATGGAGGTGGTCAGGAACCAGGCACCCATCAGGAAGCCCAGCAGGCGCTGGGGCACCAGCTTGGAAATCATGGAAAGGCCCAGGCCGGAAATCAGGAGCTCACCAATGGAGGACAGGAAGTAGGAACCAACCAGCCACCAGGCGGAGACAATGCCTGCCTCGCTGGCAAAACCGGCGGAAAAGCCCACCAGCAGGAAAGAACCGGCGGTGAGCAGCATGCCCAGGGTGAACTTGGCAGGCATGGAAAGGTCAGTGCCCTTGTCGCCGAAATGGCTGTACATCCAAGCCAAGATGGGGCTGGCCAGCATGATCCAGAAGGGGTTCAGGGTCTGGAACACCTGCGCATCGGGAATATCAATGCCCAGAATCGTGTGTTCCACATTGTTGATGGCGAAGAAGTTCAGAGAAGTAGGCATCTGCTGATAGAGGGTGAAGAAGACAATAGCTTCCACAATGAGGATCATGGCGGCAATCATCTTGCTGCGTTCTGCCCCACGGGACTGGACAATCATCTTGAAGAACACGCCGTAAACCAAGAGGCCGATAGCCAGCAGCAGCATATGGGCCACTTCCAGATGGCTCAGCATCCAGGCGGAAATGATGGTCATGACCACGACGCCCACCACCACCATGACCATCTTCATCGTGGACAAGGGCAGCTTGCCGGCAGGAGAATCAACGCCCTTCACCAGATAGCGGAAGCTGAAGAAGCCGCCGATAGCCACCACCAGGCCCATGGCGCAGATGGAGAAGCCCAGGGAAAGGCCGTACATGGCACCCACGATAGGCACCAGCAGCATGGAGCAGAAAGAGCCGATATTCACGGCCATGTAGTACATGGTGAAAGCAGAATCAAGGTGCTGCTCGTCACCTTCGTAAATCTTGGAAAGCAAAGAAGAAGGATTGGCCTTGAAGATACCGTTGCCGCAGGCAATGGCACCCAGTGCCAGGAAGACCAGATTTTCCTCAGCCTGTTCCCCGCTGGCAGCAAAGGCCATCATGGCATAGCCGATCATGAGGACGATAGCCCCCAGAGCAATGGTGCGCTGGGTGCCCAGCACCTTGTCGCCGATGTAGCCGCCGATGGACACATAGCCGTACACCATGGCGGAGAAAGCACCGAAGACGATGAAGGACTGGGCGTCCCCCATGTTCAGGGCCTTGACGAAGAACATGGCCAGCACAGCCTGCAGACCGTAGTAGCCGAAGCGTTCCCAGAACTCAATGAAGAAAAGCATGTTAAATGCTTTCTTCCTGTTGATAGGATGTGCATCTGACATAAATAAAACTCCAATCTCTCTTAGGGAGTGCCTTGCTCCTCCCCGAATCTTATATGTATCACACTGATGGACATTTTACCATAATCTTGCGCACAATAAAAGGCCGCGTGACTGTAAAGACTGTTAAGTTCGCCTCTTTTGCCTGCTTTCTTCTACATAAAAAACACAAATGTCATTTACATGAAGAATATTAGGATTTGTAGCTTGAGGAGTGTATTCCTCTCAGGGACACACGAGAGCAAAATAAAACAAAGATTTTTCACCACTTGTAAAGTTGTTTACCCGCAAGGACAATTGGCCTCTATGTCTTTTTTATGTATACATCAGGCCATTTTATCCTTCCTCTCAAGGGAAAGGTCTATATATTGACATGGCTATAAACTTTGCTACAATAACTGTATATATCCACAAGAAAGGAAAGATTGCCATGTTTTATATAGTCAATTCCCTCATCACCGAAAAAGGCCAGCAGACCTTCTCCCTCATCGGCCTTACTGATGACAAGAACAAGGCCGCCGAGATGGCAGCCGAGGTCTACAAGGACTACAACAAGAACGCCTCCTTCCAGAACATCGAGATGATCACCGAGTGGCTGGCCACCCGCAGGAAGTATTCCTTCCGCAAGGACAAGGAACACCGCCTGCAGCTGGCCATCACCGAGGCGAAGGAGCTGAACCAGCCCCTTGCCCCAGAGGCGGGGCTAGTCTTCTCAGCAGCCGCCGAGGAAGAGGAACTCTCCCGCCGCATGAGCCAGGCTCTCTTCGAGGGCCAGCACACCGCCAGCCGGGGAGAATTCCCGCCCAAGGCAACTGGCTGCCCGCTGGAAGGATAAAAAAAGAGGTACTGCAGCATAAGCAGTGCCTCTTTTTTCATTCATCTGATATCCCACGAACCTACGGCTTCCAGCGTGGCTGGCGTCCCGGCCTTTTCGTGATAAGCCTTCAGGTCTGCCATCCACTGAGCCAGCACATTCACAGCCTTCATGTCCTTGTCCTCGTAGGTGGCACGATAGAGGTAATTGGCCCACCCCTCATGCACTTCCTGCACATAGTTATTCCCGTCCTTGCCGGTGAAGAAATCCAGCCGCACCTTCTCCCGGGGCAGGACCAGGGTGTAATATTTGAACTTGAGCATCTGCGTATCCCTGGCACTCCTGTAGGTTGCCCCGTAAAGGAGTTTCTCCCCGTAGGGCAGCGGAGAAAAGCCATCTGCCAGCATGGGCATCTCCCCATCCTTGGCCAGGGTGTAGGCCTCAGGCGTACCGTAGATGAAGTTGGCCAGATAGATGCCAATATTGCTGTTGTCAGCGGTGACAGGCGTGAGATCATTGTCCTTGATGAAATCGCCGTGGGCATAGTCCCAGCCCCAGGCATTCAGCTTGGTCCACTGGGACTGGTCGCGCACCATGGCCTCGTTGCTCTCCCGCACATAGCGCACATCGGTGGGATGGTAGTAGATGTAATAGCCGCCTTCCGCATCCTTGGCCACCAGCTCCGCCCCCGACATATCGCCGCAGAGCTTTTCATGGAGTTCCTTTTCCGTCAGCCGTCCCAGGCTGAAAATCCAGCCTGCGCCGGTCGCCTCCCCGCCCTCCTTCTTGGCAGCTTCCACCGAGGCCTTCTCTGTGACGGCAAAGAATCTGCCCTGCTGGTCAGGGGTTGTTTCTGTCAGCAGCAGCTTGTCATATGCCTCAGGAACCTTCAGCTTCAGCCCCTGGCTCTCATAAAAATGCACCGGCCCCGCCTCAGCCTTGGCAGCAGGCGCTGCCGCCTCCTCTGCCAAAGCCAGATTCCCCGGCACAGCCAGGACAGCTGCCATAAACAGGGCAGCCAGGATTTTCCCACTTTTCATCTTGCCATTCCTCCAGTATCTAAGGTCTTGCTTTCCTCAAAAGTCATAATACTGTTTCATTCTACCATATCACAGCCCATCCTTCCAGCTTTTGCATCTCTGTTTGCATTTTTCAGTTTTATTGACAAATTAACGCCAATAGACTATCCTAAATTATAGTTTGTTTGATTTCACATATATATTGATAGTTAGGAGTAGTCTCTATGTCAGAAGCACAGGAAAAAAAGAAAATCATCCTCAGCGGCATCCAGCCCACGGGCGTCTTTACCCTTGGCAATTACCTTGGGGCGGTGAAGAACTGGCAGCAGATGCAGGAAGACTATCAATGCTACTATTTCATCGCTGACCTCCACTCCCTGACGGTGCATATCGACCCGAAGCTCAGGAAACAGCAGTCGCTGCAGGCTTTCGCCCTGCTGCTGGCCTGCGGCATTGACCCTGAAAAGAGCCTCATCTTCGTCCAGAGCCATGTGCCCACCCATGCGGAGATGGGCTGGATACTGGCCTGCTGCTCCCAGTTCGGCGAACTTAGCCGCATGACCCAGTTCAAGGACAAGAGCGCCAAGCACCCCGAGAACATCAATGCGGGCCTCTTCACCTATCCTTCCCTGATGGCAGGCGACATCCTGCTATATCAGGCGGACTATGTGCCCGTAGGGGCTGACCAGACCCAGCATCTGGAGTTCACCCGGGACATCGCCACCCGCTTCAACCATGTGTACGGCGAGACCTTCAAATTGCCCGAGGGCTACTTCCCCAAGCTCGGCGCCCGCGTCATGAGCCTGCAGGAGCCCACCGCCAAGATGAGCAAGTCCGACACCAACCCCAACGCCACCATCTCCATCCTTGATGAGGAGAACGTCATCATCAAGAAGTTCAAGCGGGCTGTCACCGACAGCGAAATGGAAGTGGTGTTCCGCGAAGGCAAGGACGGCATCAACAACCTCATGACCATCTACTCCGCCGTCACGGGCAAGAGCCTCGAGGATATCACTGCCGAGTTCGCGGGCAAAGGCTATGGCGACTTCAAGGCTGCCGTAGGCGAGGCCGTGGCCGAAGAACTGCGCCCCGTGCGTGAACGTTATAAAGAGCTGATGGAAGACAAGGCAGAACTTGAGCGCCTCATGAAGCAGGGAGCAGAGATTGCCACGAAGATTTCCAGCCGCACCCTCACCAAGGCTCGCAAGAAAGTTGGCCTCTACCTCACCAAATAATTGACCAAATTAAAAAAATAGCAGGAAAAAATCCCCCTTTGACGAATATGTTCACAGTGAACGCCGTACGAAACATTTTTTCGCACTACGCCCTTATACTGAATCTCAGCCTCTGCTGTGCCTGTCGGCCAGTGCCTGCTGGGATTTAAGCATAGAGAACATACTAAGACAAGGGGGATTTTCAATGCCATTCATGAACAATCTGAAAGTAGCCTACAAGCTGCTGATATTATCAGTCATTGCCCTCATCGGCATGGCCTTCATCGGCTTCTCCGGCTACTCCGCTATCCGTGAAGCCCAGGTCGATATGGAAAAGATGTATTTGGAGGATGTGCGCAGTCTCACCCATCTGGGGGATGCCCGCCAGGGCATGCGCTCCTCCCAGACCATGACCGTCATCATGACCATCCATTCCAATACACCGGAGCGCATGAAAGACCTGGCCACCAAATTTGATGCCGACGTGAAAGAAACGGATGAGTCCCTGCAGAAATTCAAGGAAACCTCAGGCACCGATGCTGCTGTGCAGGCAAAGCTTGAGGAAACTCTGAAGGATTGGGCGATTCTGAAGGCGGGCCTGGAAAAATCCGTCAGTCTCTCAAGTGCCAGGCAGCAGGACGAGGGCCTGGCTGTCTATAACCAGCACGCCCCTGAAGCCACCAAGGTAGCCAAGGATCTGGACGAACTGGCAGATGTCACCGCAGCCACCGCCGAAGCCCTCAATGCCAAGAACGACGAGGACAGCGAAACAGCCAAATTCAAAATGCTGGTGGAGTGTGTCCTGTCTCTGGTCATTCTCATAGGCGCTTCTCTCTGGATCACCCGTGAAGTGGTCAATCCCCTGCGCCAGACCATCAATGCCTGCGATCGCCTCAAGAATGGCGACTTCCGCGATCACAAGCGCACTATCATCCGCGGCGACGAATTTGGCGAAATGGCCGATGCCGTGGCAGGAGTGCGCATGTCCCTCCATGGCATGATGAAGGATACCGGCCGCATCGCCGAGCAGCTGGCAGCCGCCGCAGAGGAGCTCAACGCCTCCTCCGGCCAGTCAGCCCAGGCCGCCGAGCAGGTAGCCCAGAATGTCACCAGCTCCGCCGGAGCCGTAGTGGAGCAGCAGCAGCTTCTGGCCATCATGCAGGAATCCGTTGATCACTCCGGCCAGGCCGTAGAGACCCTGGGCCGGGCTGCCAATGACGTGTCCAATCAGGCCCAATCCTCCAATAACGAAGCCGAGTCCGGAGCCAAGTCCATCGAGACCGCCGTCAGCCAGATTCTCTCCGTGGAGGAAATCGTCAACGAATCCGCCGCCACGGTGGATAAGCTGGGCCAGAGCTCTCAGGAAATCGGCCAGATCGTAGAGACCATCTCCGGCATTGCCGAGCAGACCAACCTCCTGGCCTTGAACGCTGCCATCGAGGCCGCCCGGGCAGGCGATCATGGCCGCGGCTTCGCCGTCGTGGCAGACGAGGTCAGGAAGCTGGCAGAGGCCAGCCAGACCGCCGCCCAGCAGATCACTTCCCTCATTGCAGGGATTCAGAAAGACACCAGCGATGCCGTGAGCTCCATGAAGAAGGGCAGCACAGCCGTCCGCGAAGGCACCGCCTCCGTGGAGCAGCTGCGTGATGCCTTCCAGGCCATCCGCAACGCCTCCAACATAGTAGTTGAGAGTGCCCAGCGCATGATAGGAGACTTGCAGACCGTGGCCGCTGATGCCTCCACCATCGGCGAGAAATCCGCCAGCATTTCCTCCAAGGGCCGTCAGGTGGCCGAGGAGATGGAGAGCGTCTCCGCCGCCTCCGAGGAGCAGAGCGCTTCCGCAGGCGAAATCGCCAGCGCTTCCAAGGCCCTGGCAGAACTCGCCCAGACTTTGCAGAACTCCCTGCACAAGTTCCAATACTAAGCCGTCCCTTTCATTCTCATATTCTCCTTTCTTTTCATTTTCCTTCCCCGGCAGGGCTGCTCCTGCCGGGACTTTTTTATCACAAAGGCTGGATTCCTCCTCTTGGAAGAATCCAGCCTGTTTGCTATGCGACCATCTTCAATTTCTATATGACCCCGTTGCTCCGCAGCACCTCCTGGATGCTCTCAGCGCTCTTTTTCAGCAGCGCCAGTTCTTCCTCAGGCAGATGCAAGGGAAGGCGTTTTTCCACACCGTTCTTGCCGATGACGCTGGGCAAGGACAGAGCCACCTCGGTGAGGCCGTACTCTCCCTTCAACGGGACGGACACGGGGCAGACAGCATGCTCGTCAAGGAGGACAGCTTTGGCCAGGCGGCAGGCTCCCATGGCAATGCCCGTATTGGTCCAGCCTTTGGACTGCACCACATCATAGGCAGTGTTCACCACTTCCTGACCGATTTCAGCAAGGTTCAATTCCCCTTCGTGGTCGTAGAACTCATCCAGTTCCTTGAGAGGTACGCCGCCGATGCCGACAGTGCTCCAGGCAGGGAAAGCGGAGTTGCCATGCTCCCCCAGCATATAGCCCTGCACATCGGCAGCATTCACATGATAATGCTGCCCCACAATAGCCTTCAGGCGCATGGTCTCCCCGTGTGCTACCTCAGGCTTGATATCAATGCAGACAATCTCTGCCGCCAGCTGGCAAGCAATAGCCCGAGCCAGCACCGCCGACCCCACATGACCTTATCCGATGATTGCTAATTTATGCGGCTTGAACACTTTGACATATCCCCTTTGCTATCTGTATTCCAGTAAAGTACATTTACCAGTCTACAGTATACACCTTATGTCACAAGTTTACAACTGCTCAAGTTAATCTGCTCAGTGCCATATCCCCGCCACGCTGGTGAGATTGTCAAGCATGGGCTGGCCATCGCTGCCAGGGCAATAAAGGTCGGACACCACCACGCTGTCCGCTTGGCTGGCGGCGTGGATGATGATGGGGGTGACCTCAGCGTCCATGCCCAGGTACATCATCACATGGCCAGGCTCAAAGAGCATATCGCCGGGCTCTGCTGTATTTTTCAAGGTGGTGCTGCGGGCCTCGGCGGTGAGCCCGCCCAATTTGATCTGCTTGAGAAGGGCAATTTCCTGCTGCTCCACCTTCCGTGGCACTTTGAGCCCCATAGCATGATAGACGTCCTGGACAAAGGAAGCGCTGTCCACGCTGTCCCTGAGCCCGCCCCGGCCGTAAGGCTGGCCCAGGAACTTGAAGGCCTGCCTGATGAAGCCCGCCCTGGTGCAGGGCAAATAACCCTCATGCAGGCTCTCATCGTAGCTGGGGGCATGGTTCTCTATGGAAAGGCTGCCATCTGCCTCTCTCACGGGCAACAGAAGCCCCAGAGGGGCGGAGGTAAAGAGTCCCGCCAATCCCTCCACCTGCCCCAGGGGAATAGCAGCCCCCATCTGATAGAGCTGATTCCTGCCCCCGGCTGCAAAGCCCTTGCGGTAGGCGGTCACCACCGCCACTTGCTGAGGCTGGGCATAGCGGAGCCAGTCCTCCCTGTCAGCCAGGGCCAAATCAGACCAGAGCACCCAACCCTTATAGTCCTCTGCCTGCACAAAGGCAAACTGCCCGTCTGCACTGTCAAGCTCTATGATCACCGCTTCGGCAGGGTCAAGGGCAGTGCCCTGCAAAGCATCGAAACTGCCTGCCCCCGGCTTGGCCGACCATGCCTCAGACACGGGCAACAGACGCAGATTGGCACGGGCCACGGTGACGGCGTATCTCACTTCAATATTATCCTCAAGAGCATTCAAATTGCAGTTGCTCCTGGCTGCCCGCCAGCTGCTTTCTGACAAAAGTTCCTGCCCCACATATTCCACGGGCAAAGCCTCCTGCCAGAAATCCTGCATGGCTGCCATGATATGCTGGCGCACCTCCCGCCCGTTCAGGCTCTCCGGATAGGCCGCCAAATCCTTGAGACTCTCATCCCTCAGGAGCATATCTGCGTTCTGGTCAGCAATCTGCTGGGGAGTGAGAAGCACTTCTTCCGCCTGGGGCGTACGCGCCAGCCAATAGTCAGGCGTAGAACGCTCACCGTAAATGACTGCGGCAGCAAAGGCCGTAACAAGGCTGCCTGCCAAGGAGCCAGAAAGAAGTAATATGAATAACAGCATTCTCTTCCCTAACATGCAAAGCACCTCGCAATAATGCCATAAAATAAAAAGCCCAAGCAAACTGCTTGAGCTGTAAGTTCAACTGGTGCGGTTGATGGGACTTGAACCCATACGTCTTGTGGACACTACCCCCTCAAAGTAGCGCGTCTGCCGATTCCGCCACAACCGCATGATACATAAGAATTTACTTCAGAATATAATAATGGTGCGGTCGAGAGGACTTGAACCTCCACGGTATTGCTACCACTAGCGCCTGAAGCTAGCGCGTCTGCCATTCCGCCACGACCGCACGATATGTGTATTATATATCAATTATATGAAGTTGTCAAGAGATGGTGCGGTCGCCGAAAACCATCATTCATGCAGACGAACAGAAAATCCGTCAGCTCGTGCTGATTTTGGTCGATAATGCGGTG
>JAGBLH010000222.1 GCA_017635515.1 Selenomonas sp. | reverse complement strand
TGAGCCGTATCCTGTGTTTTACTTTGACTTCAACGGGCAGAATTATCAGGCGGCGGCTTTGGAAGATGTGCTGGATAAGATGCTTGGCCGTTGGGAAGAGCAATACGACTGCAAAGGGCAGGGGACGCTCAGCGGACGATTCCAGGATCTCTTGCTTGCCGCCAGGGAAAAGACCGGCAAGAAATGCGTGGTGCTTGTAGACGAATATGACAAGCCCTTATTAGAAGTTTTAGAGAACAACGAACTGGAGGAGCATAACAAGGCAGTCTTCAAAGGCTTCTTTGGCACACTGAAAAGCTATGATGAATATCTGCGGTTCGTCTTTATCACCGGCGTCACCAAGTTCAGCAAGGTCAGCATCTTCAGCGATTTGAACCAGCTGAAGGATATCTCTTTGTTGGAGAAATACAACGGCATCTGCGGCCTGACCGAAGATGAAATTTGTAATAATTTCCGGCCGGAGCTGCAAGGCATGGCAGCAAGACATCAAATTAGCGAAGAGAAATGCCTGCAAGAAATGGCCAGGATGTATGATGGCTATCATTTCTATCCTTGCGCTGTTGGCATCTACAATCCCTTTAGTGTGCTGAATGCCATGGATTCAGGGGATTTATCGCCCTTCTGGTTTTCAACTGGTACCCCTACGTTCTTGGTGCGACGGCTGAAGAATATGTGCTTCGATGTGCGGCAACTGGCCAACGGGGGAATATATGCTGAGGCATACGATATCACTGATTATAGGGCGGATAATCCCGATATTGTGCCCCTCCTGTATCAGACGGGGTATCTCACCATTGTAGGGGCTGACAGTCCGGTGGGGCCATATATCCTGGGGTTCCCCAATGATGAGGTGAAATTAGGTTTCCTAAAGAGCTTGTTCCCCGAATATGCGCCTGGGGCTGTCAGAGGCAGTGGCATGGATGTCCTGACCTTGCGCCGTCGCATCCTGGATGGTGACACGGAGGGGATGAGGGATATACTCACCGCCCTTTTTGCCAGCATTCCCTACACTGCAAAAGACGCTCCCTTCGAGCATTATTTCCAGACGGTTGTCTATCTTGTCTTCACCCTGCTGGGCCAGTACGTCCACGCTGAAGTCCACAGCAGCCGTGGCCGTGCAGACTGCGTGCTGGAGACGGATAGGTTCGTCTATATCTTTGAATTCAAAGTGGACAAGAGCGCCAAAGAGGCACTGGAGCAAATAGAGGCCAAGGGCTATGCCGCACCCTACGGAGCAGACAAGCGGCAGCTTTTCAAGATTGGTGTGAACTTCGACTCGGAGAGCAGAAGCCTCTCGGAGTGGCTGGTGGGATGATGTTTGTTTTTGGACAGCCGACTACAGCACCAAGACCTGGAACGGGGTGAAGTAACACCAAGGGCACAAGCAGACACTGAACAGAGAGCAAGCCACCTTTCTAAAAAGGAGAGGTGGCTTGCTGACATTTTCAGATATTTGTGGTAATATAAAGGCAAGAAAAGCAAGGCGGGGTTGCCCTTTGTTTGGCTGGGATGGACACGTCGCAGAAAAAATTAAGCATGATTTTTGACAAGCCTTCCTGACTTGAGGGAAGGCTGATTTACTGAAGGGGGATGGCCTTTGAGGGAGGATAGGATGGTCAGGGGCTTGGAGGATATTGCGGTCTTCCGGCCCCTGCAAAAAGCAACGGGGGTCAGGGCGCAGCAAGAGTTTCGCCTGAAGCCCACCCAGACTATTTTGCTGAGTTTCATGCTGATGATTGCCATAGGCACATTCCTTCTGATGCTGCCTGTGAGTTCGGCCAGGGAGACAAGCCTGCCTTTCATGGACGCGCTCTTTGTGTCCACCTCGGCTTCCTGCGTCACGGGGCTCACGGTGGTGGATGTGAAGAATGACCTGAGCTTCTTCGGCAAGTGCGTGATGATCATGCTGATCCAGGTGGGGGGCTTGGGCATCATGACCCTGGGCACCATGGCCGTCCATGCCATGGGCTATCGCTTCCGCCTGAAGGAAAGCCTCACTTTGCAGGAATCACTGGGCCAGAGCGGCAGGGCGGGACTGTTTGAGCTGATACGCCGCATGATAAAGTATACCCTGGTGGTAGAGGGATTCTTCGCCCTGCTGCTGACGGTGCACTTTATCCCGGAGTTTGGCTTCGAGGCCATAGGCTATGGCATCTTCCATGCGGTGTCTGCCTTCTGCAATGCGGGGTTCGACCTCTTCGGGAATTATGACAGCCTGTGCAAGCGTCAGGACGATATTTTCCTGCTGACAGGAATTGCCCTGCCCATTGTCTTGGGAGGCATTGGCTTCACGGTCATGCACGATGTCATACATCGCAGGAAATGGCGCAGGTTTTCCCTGCATACTAAAATAGTCCTCGCGGTCAATAGTGTCCTGATTGTCGGAGGTACCTTGCTTATCTTCGGTGTGGAAAGCAGTTATGATGGCGTACTGGTGGGCATGCCTCTGGTGGAACAACTGGCTAATGCTGCCTTTATGTCCATTTCCTGTCGCACGGCGGGGTTCAACAGCTTCGATATCGCTGCAGCAACCCAGGTCACCAAGTTCACCATGATCATCCTCATGTTCATCGGGGCTTCGCCCCTGTCCACGGGGGGCGGTATCAAGTGTACTACCTTCTTTGTCCTGCTGCGCTCAGTGTGGGCGATATTCCGCGGCGAGAATGAGGTCACGGTCTTTGGCAGGACTATCGGCGTGAGAGCGCGGAATCAGGCTTTTGCTGTTTTCACGGTGGGCACTCTCTGGGTAGTGATCATGGGGGTCTTGCTGGCCATAGTAGATGGAGAAACCAATGACCTGGGCCGAGTGATTTTTGAGACTGTGTCTGCCTTTGGCACCGTGGGCATGGGCATCGGCATCACTCCGGAGTGGGATGAATGGGGCAAGGGTCTCCTGTGCCTCACCATGCTGCTGGGCAGGGTGGGCATCATGACCTTCCTGCTGTCCCTGATACAGCAGAAGCAGTCCGTGGTCAAATATCCCAAGGAAGATATCATGCTTGGTTGAGTTTTAACGATTAGAGGAAGTGATGGAAGATGGGAAGCAAGAAGCAGTTTGCCGTGCTGGGGCTGGGCCGCTTTGGCCTCAGTGCTGCCAGGACTTTGGAAGAGATGGGAGTCGAGGTCTTGGGGGTGGACATTGATGTGAACCTGACTGAGAGCCTGACGGGCACCTTGTCCCAGGTAGTGAGCTTTGATATCCGCGATGCCAGGGGGCTCGACCAGGTGGGCATAGACCATTTTGATGCGGTGATCATTGCCCTGAAAAATCTGGAAGCCAGCCTCATGGCAACCATGCTCTGCAAGGAGCGCAATGTCCCGGAAATCGTGGTGAAGGCCATTGATGAGCGCCATGCAGAAATGGCCCGCAGGCTGGGCGCCACCCAGGTGGTCTTCTCGGAGCGTGACATGGCCCGCCGCACGGTCATGCATCTGGTGAGCAAGAATGCGGTGGACTACATCGACCTGGCGGGCAGCATCAAGATCATCAGCATCATCGTGCCGGATTTTCTGGTGGGCAAAAACCTCATCGAATCAGACCTGCGGGGACGCTACAACATCGTGGTCATCGCCATCCGCCACGGAGCAGAGACCATGGTCACCCCTTCGCCTACCTACTGCTTTGCTGAGGGAGACAATCTCTTCATCATCGGCACTGAGCAGTCCCTGGCGGAGTTTGAACGGAGTTTTTGAGGTGAGCAGGAAGGGGAACCTTCCTGCATACATAATACATTGAAGTTTCAAAAAATTCCCTTGACTTTTCTCCCGGAAAAAGGTATCATAGAAGTAGGCCGAAAGAGGTGAGGTGTTCCACCTCAGCTGGCCAGCCGACATGCAAATCTAACTGGGAGGGGAGTCCGATGGGCTAGTCAGGCCATAGGGCAAATGCAAAATGAATAGTTGTAGCGTATGGTAACCGCCTGAGGTGACGAGAAAGCCTGGGCGGTTATTTTATTGTCAAGATTTCCCTCCGAAAAGCATCTAAAATATCGTTTTTCCGCGGGTTTTATGGTATCATAGCAAAGATAGTATTAGCTATGGATGAAGGAAAGGGCCGATAATGCACAAAGAGCTTCTGCGCCTTGAGCGCATAAATAAATCCTATGACGGACGGAAGATTTTGGAGGACTTGGACCTCACTATCCATGAGAATGAATTTGTAACCCTCTTGGGTCCCTCGGGTTGTGGCAAGACTACTATCCTGCGGCTGATTGGTGGTTTTGAGAGGCCGGACAGCGGGAAAATCTGGTTTGACGGGCAGGACATCACGAGCCTGCAGCCGGAGAAACGCCAGGTGAATATGGTTTTCCAGAAGTATTCCCTCTTTTCCCACATGGATGTAGCGGAGAATATCGCCTTTGGCCTGAAGCTCAAGGGCAAGGGCAGGAACTATATCAGGGACAAGATAAAATATGCCTTGAAGCTGGTGAATCTGGATGGCTATGAGCATGCCAGGGTCACCCAGATGTCAGGGGGCCAGCAGCAGCGCATTGCCATCGCCAGGGCCATCGTCAATGAGCCCAAGGTGCTGCTTCTGGACGAGCCTCTGTCCGCCTTGGATCTGAAGCTCAGGCAGAATATGCAGCGGGAACTGGTGAAGATCAAGCGGGAGCTGGGCATCACCTTTGTCTTTGTCACCCATGACCAGGAGGAAGCCCTCTCCATGTCCGATACGGTGGTAGTCATGAATCAGGGCTGGATTCAGCAGATAGGCACCCCGGAGAATGTGTACAATGAGCCGGAAAATGCCTTTGTGGCTGATTTCATCGGTGACAGCAACATCATTGACGGCATCATGATCAAGGACAAGCTGGTGCATATCCTGGGCAGGGACATTCCCTGCATCAACACGGGCTTCGGTGAGGAAGCGCCTGTGGATGTGCAGATCCGCCCGGAGGACATCCAGATCTGTGCCCCGGAGCAGGGGCAATTCCAGGGCATCATCAAGCAGGTGGTCTTCAAGGGCACGGTGTATGACATCACCGTCCTGGCTGCCGGTTTTGAATGGCTGGTGCAGACTATCACGGGCCACGAGCAGGGCAGCGAGGTGGGGCTGCGCCTGGCTCCTGCCAACATCCAGATCATGGCCAAGCCTGCCTCCGAGGATGAGGAGGCCGTCAGCGATGAATGAGCGCATCACGGCACAGATTTCCAGCCACCGCTTCCTGGCCCTGCCTTTCACCCTCTGGGCCATGTTCTTTATCGTGTTGCCCCTGTTTTTCGTGCTGGGCACGGGGCTGCGGAGCGAGGCGGGGGATGTTACCCTTGCCAATCTGCTCACGGTGCTGCAGAGCGAGTACCTGAGGGCGCTGGGCCTTTCCGTGGAACTGGCCCTCATCAGCACCTTCATCTGCCTTTTGCTGGCCTATCCGCTCTGCCTGATACTCAAGGCGAAGAGGGATAAAAGGGGGCTGCTGGTGTTTTTGCTGTTCCTGCTGCCCCTCTGGATGAATTCCCTGCTCACCACCATGGCCTGGCAGACCATCCTGGAAAAGCACGGCCTTATCAATATGTTCCTGTCTTATCTGGGCCTGCCGGCAGTGCATCTCATCAATACCCCTGCCGCCATCATCATCGGCATGGTCTACAATTTCCTGCCCTACATGGTGCTGCCCCTCTATGTGAGCCTCAGCCGCATTGACGAGAGCATCGTGGAGGCTGCTAGGGATTTGGGGGCCAATTTCTGGCAGACCCTGCGCCATGTGCTCCTGCCCCTGTCCCTGCCTGGGATTGTCAGCGGCTGCACCATGGTCTTCATCCCTGCCCTCACCACTTTTGTCATCAGCGCCCTCTTGGGCGGCAACAAGGTGCTGCTGGTGGGCAATATCATCGAGCAGGAATTCACCGCTGCCTATGACTGGCAGTTGGGCAGCGCCCTCTCCATGGTGCTCATGGTCTTCATCATCCTGAATATTCTCCTCGAGGCCTTCACCGACAATGGGGAACATAGAAAGAAGGGGAGGCCGTGATGGAAAAGCTGAAAAAAACTTATCTGGGAGCCATTGTGCTCTTCCTCTATGCGCCTATCCTGGTGCTCATCGCCCAGTCCTTCAACGCCAGCCGCTATCGGGGGCAGTGGACGGGCTTTACCTGGGAGTGGTATGAACGGCTCATCGAGAATGAGGAAATCATCGCCGCCTTCACCAATACCTTGACCATTGGCGTGACTTCGGCGGTTTTTGCCACCATGCTGGCGCTGGTGACGGCCTTGGGCATGCGGCAGATGGGCAGCCGGGGCAGGATGCTCTTCCGGGGCCTGGCTAATGTGCCCTTGCTCAATGCGGATATCGTCACGGGCATTTCCCTGATGCTGCTTTTCCTGGGAGTGGGGCTGCGCCTGGGCTATGACACCATCCTTTTGGCTCATATCGTCATCAGCCTGCCCTATGCCATGCTCTGCATCCTGCCCCAGGTGCTCGCCATGGACGATGTGTGCTATGAGGCGGCCAGAGACCTGGGGGCAACGCCTTTCACGGCTTTCTGCAAGGTCATCTTGCCGGAACTGGTGCCTGGCATCATGGCGGCTTTCCTGCTGTCCTTTGCCATGAGCGCCGATGATTTCATCGTCACTTATTTCACCAAGGGCGCAGGCATCGAGACCCTCACCACGGAAATCTATTCCGAGCTGAAGCTGGGAGTGCATCCCGAGATGTATGCCCTCAGCGCTCTGTTCTTCTGCGGGGTGCTGGTTTTCTCCGCGCTCCTCATGGTCAATTACAAGGTTATCCGCCGTTACCGTGAGGCGGGCAGAAAGGGGGCGGAAGCATGAGAAAGAAGCTGAGATATTTTCTGTCGCTGCTTGTCTTGCTCCTGCCCTTCACCCTGGCTGGCTGCGATATGTTTGCCGAGGAGGAGGAAGAGGGGGAGGACATCCTCTATGTCTACAGCTGGGGCGACTACATCAGCGAGGATGTGCTGGAGCAGTTTGAAGAAGAGACAGGCATCCATGTGGTGCTGGACGAGTACGACACCAATGAGAGCATGTACCCCCGCATTGCCGAGGGGGCCGAGGCCTATGATGTGCTCTGTCCCTCCGACTACATGATTGACAGGCTCATAGGCAAGGGGCTGCTGCAGCCGCTGGACTTCGACAAGCTGCCAGAGGCCAGGAAGAACATCGACCCGGATTTCTTTGTCCAGGCCAGGGCCTTTGACTGGGATGGCAAGTATACAGTGCCCTACTGCTGGGGCACCGTGGGCATCATGTACAACACGAAGCTGGTGGACGAGCCGGTGGACAGCTGGTCAATCCTCTGGCGGGAGAAGTACCGGGACAATATCCTCATGCAGGATTCTGCCCGCGATGCCATCATGATTCCCCTCAAGCTGATGGGCAGGTCTATGAATACCACCAAGACTGAGTATCTGATGGCGGCCAGGGATATGCTGGTGACCCAGAAGCCTCTGGTGCAGGCCTATGGCGTGGATGACATCCGCGACAAGCTCAGCAGCGGCGAGGCGGCTCTGGGGGTCATCTACTCCGGCGAGGCCATAAAGCTCATGAAGTCCAATCCTGACCTGAAGTTCCAGCCTGCCCCCGAGGAGGGCACCAACGTCTGGATTGACGGCTGGGTCATACCGAAAAATGCCCGCCATGTGGACAATGCCCACAAGTTCATCGACTTCATGTGCCGCGAGGACATCGCGGTTGCCAACTTCAAGGAGCTGGGCTACTCTACCCCCAACATCACCGTCAGGGAGCAGGTGGAGGAAGAGATGGGCGAGTACATCGATATCGCCTTCCCGCCTGAAAAAGTATACAAAGGCCAGGAATCCTACAGCTATTTGGGCGAAGACTTGGACAAGCTCTATACCAGGCTGTGGCTGCAGGTGAAGGTTTCGTGATGCAAAAATATGGCGGTCTGGCGTTAGGAGCATAGGCACATGGCGGAATATTTTATCAAGCATCCTATCCAAGGGATTGTAGCTGCACTTTTGATGGTGCTGCTGGGGGGCATGGCGGCTTTTCAGCTGCCGGTGGCCGAGTACCCGCAGGTGGCACCCCCGACTGTTTCTGTAACTGCCAACTATCTTGGCGCAGATGCGGATGTGGTGCGGGATACTGTGGCTGAGATCATCGAGACGGAAATCCGCGGCATTGAAGGCCTGGAGACGATGATTTCCCGCTCTGATGCATCGGGCGGTTACCAGCTGGATGTGGAATTTTCTCCGGGAACTAACGGTGACATTGCTGCGGTGAATATACAGAACCGCATTGCTTCTGTGCAGTCTACGCTGCCCGTTGAGGTGCAGGACAGCGGCATAGATACCAAGCGGAACTCGCCGGGCATGGTCTTTGCCATGTCCTTGTGCTCACCCAAGGGGACTTACGACAGCATTTTTCTGCAGAACTATGCCAAGATACATTTTATCGACAAAATCAAGCGTGTCTCCGGCGTAGGCAGTGTCATGGACTTCACTGAGGATTATGCCATGCGCATCTGGCTTCAGCCGGACCGCATGGCCGCCCGCGGCTTGACGGTAGCGGATGTGAGGGAGGCTGTCCTGGAGCAGAATGTCCGCCCTGCCGTTGGCGTCCTGGGTAAGATGCCCACCTCCCAGGGCCAAGAAAAGCAGCAGATCGGACGTGTGCAAAGGAAGCGGGAAACCCCTGAGGACTTTGGCAATATCATCCTGAAGACGGAGGGCAGCGATATTGTACGCCTCAAAGATGTGGCCCGGGTGGCCGAAGGCAGGAAGGATACCAGATATGCCTCCTTCCAGGACGGCGAAGAGGCAGCTGCCTATGGCATTTCCCTCATGAACGATGCCAATGCCCTGCAAACCATCGGTGAGGTGAAGCGGATTTTGGCGGAGGAGGAAAAATTTTTCCCGCCGGACATGGAATGCCGCATCGTGGTGGATCGCACAGATTACATCAAGGCCTCTATGGCGGAAGTCTTGTACACCTTGGCCGAAGCCATGGGGCTGGTGCTGCTTATCGTCTATCTTTTTCTGGGCAACGGGCGGGCCACTCTGGTCACCTTGCTGACAGTGCCGGTTTCTCTGATTGCAACCTTAGTGGTCTTCAAGCTTTTGGGCTTTTCCATCAATCTGCTGACCTTGTTTGCCATGGTTTTGGCTATCGGGCTGGTGGTGGATGATGCCATTGTGGTCATCGAGTGCGTTTCCAGGCATCGTGAGAGGGGACTTGAGGTGCAGGAAGCCACTCTGGCTGCCATGAGGGAGGTGCAGGCTCCTATCTTGGCCATCTTCTTTGTGCTGGCAGCAGTATTTTTGCCGGTGGCCTTTCTGGAGGGGACCACGGGGATCCTTTACCGCCAGTTTGCCCTGACCATCGTGACGGCCATGGGTATTTCTGCTTTTGCTGCCCTGTCCCTGACTCCCGCTCTCTGTGTGCTGCTGCTGAATGATAAAAAGGGGCAGGCGGAGAGTGCTGAGAGCACCGGTGGTGTCCTTGGGGCTGTCTCCCGCTTCTTGCAGTGGCTGCAGCAGGGGTATATGCGTCTGCTGGGAGGCTGCTTGCGGCGCATAGGGCTGGTTCTGATAGCGTTGGTGCTGATGCTGGGGGGAGCGGCAGCCTTCTATGGCATCCTGCCGTCGGAATTTTTGCCGGAGGAAGATCAGGGATATTTTTTGGCGGGAGTGAATCTTCCTCCGGGAACCTCTCTGAACCATACTATTGAGTCTTTGAACCGTTGGACTGAGGCTATGGGGGAAGAAACAAACATCCGTGGCATCATTGGCGTGGCGGGAGTGGATTTCCTGAGTGGCACGACCCAGCCTGATTCCGGCGTTTTGTATATCGCGCTCAAGAATTGGGAGGAGCGGGAAGGCGCTGGAGAAGCACTGGAGGATATTATGGCCTGGGCAGGACAGAAAGCCAGGGAGGCGGTGCCTGAAGCAAGGGTTTTTCTGGCCAATCCGCCTGCTATCGCAGAGCTGAGCTCTGTGGGAGGGGCAACTATGTATTTGCAGGATGTCATGGGACATACAGATGAGGAGCTATGGTCAGTGGTGGAGCAGCTGACTGATGCCATGGAGCAAAGGGAAGAATTGGAGGATGTAGAAACGGAGTTCAGCATTTCTGCTCCGTATATGGATTTTGAAGTTGACGAAGACAAGGCTAAGGAAATGGGCGTGAATCTTGCTGATGTTTATCAGGCCATGCAGATAAATTTCGGTGGGGAGGAAGTCAATAATTTCACCCGCTTTGGCCGCGTCTATAAAGTGGTGATGCAAGGAGATACCGCTTTTCGGGATGAAGCTAGTGCCTTGGGCTTCATCTTTGTGAGGAATGAGGCCGGCAAGGTGATTCCCCTCACGAGCCTGGTAAAGGCCAGGGAATCCTCCGGCCCCACCAGCATTGCCCGCTACAACGGGCAGCGGAGCATTCATTTTGAAGCGAAGGCAGGGGAGGGCCATTCGCTGGGTGAAGCCATGGCTGCCATGGAGGAAGTGGTAGCAGAAAATGCTCCCGAAGGGTTCCAGGTGGCATGGAGCGGAGAAAGCCGTCAGGCGAAAAAGGCCCAGGGGGAGGTGCTCGTCCTGCTGGGGCTGTCCCTGATCTGCATTTTCCTCTGCCTGGTGGCGCTCTATGAGTCCTGGAGCCTCCCCCTGGTGGTGCTTTTCTCGCTGCCTGTAGGCATAGGCGGTGCGCTGCTGACAGAGCTGGTGGCTCAGCAGCCGGGCAGCATCTACATGCAGATTGGCATTTTGCTGGTCATTGCGCTGGCAGCCAAAAATGCCATTCTCATTGTGGAATTTGCCAAAGAGCGTGCAGCGCGGGGGGCATCTCCCCTGCATGCGGCCATGGTGGCAGCCAAGCTCAGGCTCCGCCCTATCCTGATGACCTCCCTGGCTTTTGTGGTGGGTTGCCTGCCCCTGGTTTTTGCCAGCGGCGCAGGCTCAGCCGCAAGGAGCAACATGGGCTTGGCAGTGACTGGCGGCATGACCATTGCCACGGTCCTGGGTATTTTCATCGTGCCGGTGTTGTTTGTAGTCATCGGCAAAAAACGCAGGCAAGTTGATGTAAAATCCGAGGGATGAACAACTGGTGGTTCAAAAAAGGGAACGCCCGCAACTATGGCGCGGGCGTTCCCTTTTTTCAGTCTTGTGTACCCTTCAGGCAAACTTTTTTGCCGTGGAAGGCAATGCCATAGCTCCAGATGTCAGGTGCTCCCTGACGTGATAGCTCGGCACAGTATTCTTTCTCTGCAATCTGCTGTAGGGCTTCCTGGGCCTTATCCTCCAGTTCTTCGTCAGAACCTGCGGCTTTCAGCTCCAGGATGACACCGGGAGTGCCTGGGTGCAGGGGGAAGAAGGCCAAGTCGAAGCGGCCGTAGCCGCTTTCGCGGTTGGATTCCACCCGATATTCACCTTCCATGAGGACGGTGAGGCCCAGCATCAGGCCGTGATAGAAGCTCTCCGGCTGGGCGGTGTCGTGGTAGCTCACCATATCTCTGAGGATTTTGCGTAAATGCTTTTGGAAAACCGAAGCCTTGCCTGCTGTCATGGCGTTCAGCATGGCAAAGAGGGGGACGCGGTTGCCAGGGCCTGCCACCTTGGCAAGGACTTCATCCTCATAGGCCAGCAGGACTTCCCTGTTCGGAATCTGCAGGCGGCACCACCAGCGTCCCCGGCGGTCTTGCCAGGTTTCGATGGCTTTCAGATAGCCTGTGGTCAGGAGCATCATGTAGAGGGCATTGTCATCCGTTTCGATATCCGGGTAGATGATGCCCTCATCCATCATGGTATCTACATATGCCTCACGGAAACGGAGCAGGCTTTGCAGTTCATCGTAGCGTGTTTCATCTACATTTTTCAGCAGAACCTGCAGGATGCTGTTGCCGGAAACATTTATCCAGTATCGCTGGAATTTGCAGCCATGCTGGACGAAATTGATAACTGACCAGGGGTTGTATATTTCTGCCTGTCCGAATCTATAGCCGTCATACCACTTGGCAAGTTCCGGCAGCTTGTCCTCCTGGCCACAATCTGCCATGAACTTGGCGGCTTCTTCCTGCGTGAAGCCCATGGCATCGTTATAAAGCTCGGTCAGGACACCGCAGACATCCAGATTGTTCAGCCCGGAAAAGATGCTCTCCTTGGAAATTCGCGTGATGCCTGTCAGCACAGCAAATCCCAGGGCAGGGTTGGTCTTGAGGGCTGAACCCAGGAACCCCCGCATGAAGTCGATGCATTCTTGATAGTAGCCATTCTTCCAGGCGGAGAGGATGGGGGCGTCGTACTCGTCCAGGAGAAGCACAGGCTTTTTTTGATAATGTTTTTCTAGTGCAGCCAGGAGATTAGACAGGGCGAATTTCATCTGCTCCATATCATAGTTTGCTTTCCGTATACCCGAGAGATATTGCCTGTCTTCCTCCGAAAGGGCATCGCTTCTCTCCAAATAATCATGCTGCCCATATAGCCTCCGCAGGAACTCTGCCAGGAGCACCTTCATATTCGCGAATGACATTGCTTGCAATTCTTTGAGGGTCAGAAACACCACCGGGCGACTGCCCTGCTCCTGCATGTATTTCTCTCCAGCCCGTTCTATGTCCAGCCCTGCGAAAAGCTGGCGATTTTCCTCGGCGTTTTCCAGGGTGAAGAAATACTGCAGCATGGAAAGGCTGAGGGTCTTGCCAAAGCGCCGGGGGCGGGTGATGAGGGTCACCTTGCCCTGAGTGTCTATCAGCTCCTTGATGAATCTTGTCTTGTCGATGAAATAGTAATGGCTCGCTACCAGTTCCTTGAAATCCTCAATGCCCACGGGCATGGGCCGCTTCAATACCTGCATTCCTGTCACCTCCGCTGCTGGTTTTCGTTTTGTCTTTGGGTTCAGTATAGCATAAATACGGACTTGCTCTCAAAATTATTTAAGTTTTGCCTACTTCCTGATGATACAATTATACAGGATATTTTTCCCGGCAGGATTTTGCTGGGGAAGAGATAATATCATTCTTATGGTTGTCGCAAGTATCGGACACCACGAAGGGAGAGAGGTACATGGGAGCGCAGTTTTTTCATTCCTGTGTACCTGTCATGCAGACCTTCTTGCCGTGGAAGGCGATGCCGTAGCGCCAGACATCTGACGCACCCTGACGGGATAGCTCGGCACAGTATTCCTTCTCTGCAATCTGCTGCAGGGCTTCTTTTGCCCTTTCTTCCAGTTCTTCCTCAGAGCCAGCGGCTTTCAGCTCCAGGATAACGCCGGGAGTGCCGGGGCGCAGGGGGAAGAAGGCCAGATCGAAGCGGCCGTAGCCGCTTTCGCGGTTGGACTTTACCTGGTATTTTCCGTCAAGGAGAACAGAAAAACCTAGCATCAAACCGTGGTAAAAACTTTCGGGCTGAGCCGTGTCGTGGTAGCTCACGAAGTCACGCAAGATACAGGAAAGACATTCGGAGAATTCTTCTGTGTCGCCTGTGGTCATGGCGCGAAGCATATCTCTGAGCAGGCTCTCGCCCTGGCTGGGGACAATGTGCCCCAGGATTTCTTTTCGGTAGGCCATGCGAACCTCCAGGTTGGGGATTTGCAGCAGGGCCCATTCTGCACAGTCCTCATCTTTCCATGTTTTCACGGGCTTCAAGTAGCCTGCCGTCATAAGCATCATAAAGAGGGCATCCCTGCTATCTGTCAAATCGCTATATACGACCTCTTCCATGACAGGAGCTTCAACACCGATGCCATGGAGCAGTCCTTCCAGCTCCTTTTGCCTGCGGCGGTCTACTTTTGTTAGGAGGTCTTTCAGGATGCTGTTGCCGGAGGTGTTCAGCCAATAGGGGCGGAATTCGCAGCCATTGTCAAGGTATTGGACGACTGACCAGGGATTGTAGATTTCTGCTGAGCCGAACAGATAGCCATCGTACCATCTGGCAAGTTCAGCTACTTTATCAGCTGCACCGCATTCTGCCAGAAGTCGCGCGGCCTCATCCTGAGTGAAGCCGAAGATATCATTGTAGTGATTTGACAGCACCGAGCAGACCTTGAGATTGTTCAGCCCGGAGAAGATGCTTTCCTTGGAAATCCGCGTGATGCCCGTCAGGACGGCAAAACCTAAGGCGGGATTGGTCTTGAGGGCAGAGCCGAGGAATCCCCGCATGAAGTCGATGCACTCCCGATAGTAGCCATTCTCCCAGGCGGAGAGGATGGGGGCATCGTATTCGTCCAGCAGGAGGACGGGCTTTTTGCCGTGAACGGCTTCCAGCCATTGCATAAGGGAGCAAAGGGACAGGCGCAGGTCTGCCTCATTGCCGCGCAATTCCAGCAGTCTGCGAAAATTATTTTTATCTTCCTCTGACAGCCGGTCACTGGAAAGCATATATTGATAGCGCATGCAAAGTCCTTGCAAGACTCTTACCAGCAAGTCCATCATCACATCGTGTTTTCCTGCCCGCACTTCCTTGAGGGTCAGGAACACCACCGGACGGGTGCCCTGCTGGCTCATGTATTTTTCCCCCGCCTTTTCTATGTCCAGCCCGGCAAAGAGCTGGCGGTTTTCCTCGGCGTTTTCCAGGGTGAAGAAATACTGCAGCATGGAAAGGCTGAGGGTCTTGCCAAAGCGCCGGGGGCGGGTGATGAGGGTCACCTTGCCTTGAGTGTCTATAAGTTCCCGGATAAATCTGGTCTTGTCGATGAAATAGTAGTTGCCCGTTACCAAGTCCTTGAAATCCTCAATGCCCACGGGCATGGGCCGTTTCAATGCCTGCATTCCTGCCACCTCCGCTGCTGGTTTCGTCTTGTCTATGGGTTCAGTATAGCATAAATATGTCGCTGTTCCAAAAGCAAATGAATGAACTTTCGAAGTAAGGGGAAATATGGCCGTAAAATTTTATGTATTGATGCTGAAAACTAAAAAATGTAACATTTGTTACGGATTGATTATCTCCCAGCCGTTATAATGACTTTATGAAGAACGAAACGTGCAAGGAGAGATTTACGCATGGAAAATAAGATGTTTTGCTTTCAGTGTCAGGAAACGGCAGGCTGCAAGGGCTGCACTGTGATGGGGGTCTGCGGCAAGACTCCCGAGGTGGCGGGAATGCAGGATTTGCTCATCTATGTGACCAAGGGGCTGTCTGCCGTGACTTCCCGCTTGCGGGCTGAGGGGCAGGAGGTGGCAAGGGAGGTCAATCATCTGGTGACGGGGAATCTCTTTGTCACCATCACCAATGCCAATTTTGATGGCGAGGCCATAAAGGGCAGGCTGGAAGAAACCCTGCAGGTGAAGGCAGAGCTCCTGGAGAAGCTGGCAGATAGGGACAAGCTGCCGGAAGCGGCTCTTTGGACTGCCGGGACAACGGACTTGGCAGCCAAGGCCAAAACCGTAGGCATCCTTGCCGAAAACAATGAGGATATCCGCAGTTTGAAGGAACTGATCACCTACGGCCTGAAGGGGCTGGCGGCTTATCTTCACCATGCCAATGTGCTGGGACAGGAGGACGAGAGCCTTGATGCCTTCCAGCAGGAAACGTTGGCGGCTCTTTTGGATAAGGAGCTTGACGGTGAAGCCTTGACGGCGCTGGCGCTGAAAACCGGGGAGTGGGGCGTGAAGGGCATGGCTTTGCTGGACAAGGCCAACACCTCTGCCTATGGTAACCCGGAAATCACCAAGGTGGAGCTGGGAGTTAGGAATAAGCCCGGTATCTTGATTTCAGGCCATGACCTGCGTGATCTGGAAATGCTGCTGGAGCAGACGGAGGGCACCGGGGTGGAGGTCTACACCCATGGGGAAATGCTGCCTGCCCATTACTATCCCAAGTTCAAGAAGTACCGGCATTTTGCAGGCAACTATGGCAATGCCTGGTGGAAACAGAAGGAAGAATTTGAAGCCTTCAATGGCCCCATCCTCATGACTACCAACTGTATTGTGCCGCCTAAGGACAGCTACAAGGCCCGCCTTTTCACCACGGGGGCCGTGGGCTTCCCTGGTTGTGTCCACATCGAAGAAAAGCAGGGCAGGAAGGATTTCGCTCCTCTCATCGAGCTGGCCAAGCAGTGCCAGCCGCCCAAGGAACTGGAGCAGGGGCAGATTGTAGGCGGCTTTGCCCATGAGCAGGTCTTTGCCCTGGCTGACAAGGTGGTAGAGGCAGTGAAAAGCGGGGCCGTGAAGAAGTTCGTGGTGATGGCAGGCTGTGATGGCCGCATGAAGTCACGCAGCTACTATGAGGACTTCGCCAAGGCCCTGCCTCAGGATACCATCATCCTCACTGCAGGCTGCGCCAAGTACAAGTATATCAAGCTGAACCTGGGGGAGATTGGCGGCATCCCCAGAGTGCTGGATGCAGGCCAGTGCAATGATTCCTATTCCCTGGCCCTCATTGCCCTGAAGCTGAAGGAGGCTTTGGGCATGGTGGACATCAACGAGCTGCCCATAGCCTACAATATATCCTGGTATGAGCAGAAAGCCGTCATCGTCCTGTTGGCCCTGCTGCACCTGGGGGTGAAGAACATTCATCTGGGGCCCACCCTGCCGGCTTTCCTGTCTCCCAATGTCGCCAAGGTACTGGTGGAAAACTTCGGCATCGGCGGTATTGGCAAAGTAGAGGATGACATCAAGGCCCTGATTGGGTAAAATAGAAGCAAGCGGAAAAAGACACAGCGAAGCAGCGGCACTTCGCTGTGTTTTCGTGCATATGGCAACAGGGGAGGGGCTGGCAGTGGACAAGCAGGAAGAGACAGCGGCAATCTTTCGGAAATGCCTGTTGGGGAAAAATATGGAGGAAAGGGCGGTAAAGGAGTTTTTGTCCTCCAGTCAGGTGAAGATAGCTGACTACCCCAAGGGGGCGGCTGTGTTCCACGATGGAGACAGCCCCAGATACCTCTATGTCCTGCTGGAGGGAAAAGTGCATATCCAAAAGGAAAGTTTCACAGGCCGCCATATCTTCCTGTCGGAAATAGACGAGCCTGGGGATGTGTTCGGAGAGGTCTACCTTCTCATGGGGCGTCCCTATGATATGTATGTGGAGGCTGTCCGGGACACCTGCCTGCTGCTGGTGGGCAGCCAGGCCTTTTCCCTGCAGCCGGGAAATATCTCTGCCGCGGCCCTGCAGGTGCAGAGAAACCTCCTGCAAGTGCTGGCCAGAAAGGCTTACTTCATGCACAACAAGCTGAAGGTGCTTTCCAGCGGCACCCTGAGGGAGAAGATCATCCGCTTTCTCTTCTGGAGCATGGATGAACAGGGGCGTGTCCGTCTGGATTACACCAGGGAAACCTGGGCTGATTACTTCTCCGTGGCCCGTCCCTCCCTGTCAAGAGAGCTGGGCGCCTTGCAGGCAGAGGGAATCTTGCAGGTGAAAGGCCGGGATATCAGGGTGGTGGACAAGGGGGCCTTTGAAGCATACTTGTGAAAGCTGGCTGAAGTTTTTATGCTTGCCGGGTTGAAAAAGACAATCACACCGGGTTGAAAAAAGACAATCCCGCCTTGACATTGAGGCGGGATTGCTTTATACTCATCAACAGGATAGTTAGCAAACTAACTAAATTGGAGACGAGGAAGTGAAAGGCTTGAAGCGGGAAATGATACCCTCTTGGGAAGACCTGCAGAAGCATAAGGAAATCATCCCGGAGATAAACCCCGCCGCTGTCATTGCCATGCTGCGCATCAAGCAGGCGGCAGAGGAAATACAGCAGGGAGTGCTTGATGTGCTGCAGAGCGAGCACCATCTGTCCGAAGGCAAGTTCTGCGTGCTGGTGGTGCTCCATCAGCATCAGACCGGCATCGCTCCTTCGGTGCTGGCTGAAAAGGTGGGGGTCACCAGAGCAACCATCAGCTCCATGCTCCAACGGCTGGAGCGGGA
>JAGBLH010000023.1 GCA_017635515.1 Selenomonas sp. | reverse complement strand
TCCTAAAGACGTATAATCTTTCTGTGAATTTGGTTTTAGCATACCTAAATTCTACACCTAATCCCGGGGTTTGAATATCCCGGGATTATCTTTTTGCATAAAAATGAGGCTGCTGCACGTTTCATTACGTGCAACAGCCCCCTATTTTTATCCAGCCACTATAATCATTTCACATGCTGCCCGACATGATCAGCCGCACGCTCACGCACAGCATGGCCAGTGCCAGCAGCATGAGGATGGTCTTCGAGCGTGTCTTGCGGGAGATGCGCGCGCCTATCTGGGCACCCAGGGCTGCGCCGATGCTGATGCAGAGGGCAGGCAGCCAGACCACATGGTTCAGCAGCACATGCGTGACAGTGCCCCCCAGGGCCGAAACTGCCAAGATGAAGCAGGAAGTGGCCGTGGCGATGTGGACGGGGAAATTCAGCACATAGATCATCAGGGGCACATGGATGATGCCGCCCCCCACCCCGAAGATGCTGGACAGGAACCCCACCCCCATGCTGGCCATGATGCCCAGGCCACGGTTATAGGTGAAGTCCGGTGGGATTTCTAACAGGTTCTCAAGCCTGGCATGGGTCGCATTCCAGTACATGAGCAGGGCCATGCAGCCTATGAACAGGCCATAGTAAAGATTCAGCATCTCCACCGAGAAGCCATCCACCAGCCAGGAGCCAAGGAAAGCCCCAGGCAGAGTGGCCAGGGCGAAGGGAATGGCGGCATGGAAAAAGACCTGCTTCTGCCGGATATAGGCCAGGGCTCCCGACACGGCGTTGGCCAGCACGATGAAAAGCGAGGTGCCCGTGATCTGCGCCGCCGTAGAAAAATACGGGTAGATGCCCCCCTCCGACATAAAGAAGATAAATACCGGCACGCAGATGAGGCCGCCCCCGATGCCCACCAGGGAACCAAACACGCCTACCCCCAGCCCCAGCAAGAGAAATAAGATGAACTCCATACACTACCACCTCAAAATCACAATCAATCAATAAAACCAAAAAGGCCCGGAGCGCAAACTCTGAGCCTTTTCTTGATCTAAAAACCGAACCTCTCCACCTGCGGGAAGGTTCACAGACCCAAATCCTCCGCATGCTCCTGCATGCCCTTGATGCAAGCCTCCATGACCACGCCTGCCTCCAGACCCAGCATCGTAAAGCCGCGCTTGATGACCTCTCGGTTGCAGCCAGCGGCAAAGCGCTTGTCCTTGAACTTCTTCTTCAAAGACTTCACCTCCATGCCCGCCAGGCGCTCAGGGCGCATCAGGGCGTAGGCCTGGACGATGCCCGTCAGCTCGTCCACGGTGAAGAGGCTCTTTTCCAGGTCGCTCTGCGGTTCCTCATCTACGCCCGTGAGCCCGTGGCCGTGGGAGATGATGGCGCGGATATCTTCCTCCTCCACGCCCTCGGGGGCGAGGAACTCCCGCACATGGTGGCAGTGCTCATCCGGGTATTTCTCATAGTCCACATCATGCAGCCAGCCGATGGCCTGCCAGTGGTCCTTTTCCTCCGCCCCCACGCCGAAGTGCTCGGCCATGGCTCCCATGACGGCGCTGACAGCGGCAGCATGGGTGAAGAGGTGAGCCTCGGTGACGTGCTTGGGCAGAATTTCTTTGGCTTTTGCCAAGGTAAGTTTGCTCATGGTTATCCCTCCCTGTCCCTTACATCTTAGCACATCCTCCGTCCAAGCAAAAGAGTTTTAAGAGGCAGGAAAAAAAGGGCCCCTGCTAGAATATGTAATCAGTTATTTGCGACTGTTTCAGGAGGTCAGGACTATGCGCAGGTTGCTTCGCACTTTGGCAGGACTTTTTTTCCTGGCTCTCTTCCTGCCTGCCGTTGCCGCCTTGTCCGCGCCCAGCGTGCAGGCTGAGATGAAGCCGGTCCCTGTCCTGCGGGTGGGGTATATGCCCCTGCCCGGCGTGTTTTTCAAGGACGAGCATGAGCTCTACAAGGGCACGGCCTTCGAGTACCTTTCCACCGTATCAAGCTACATGGGCAACGCCCTGGATTTTTCCGCAGGCACAGAAAAGGACAATCTGGAAAAGCTGCAGGCGGGGGAGCTTGATTTGGTGTCCACGACCATGGCCCATGACGAGGAGGGCCTCTCCAGCCTCAGCCTCGGGCCCAGCCTCGGCTTCGTGACCTTCAGGGCAGCTGATGAAATCTTGGGTGCCCGGCTGCAGAAGGCCATCCAGGAAGTGGATGCCATCTCTCCCTTCTACCGCGTCCATTTGCTGGAGGCTTACCGCCCCCAGAATGCCCCCTTTGAACTGACAGAGGAGGAAAAGGCCTATCTGAAAGGAAAGAAGGTGCTCCACTGCCTCACCTCCGAGGGCCAGCCCCCCTACACCTACTTCAAGGACGGGGAGCATCTGGGCATCATCGCCGACATCATGGAGCTCATCTCCACTGACCTGGGCCTCCCCATCACCGCTGCCCCTCTCCAGGGCGCCGAAGCCCGCCGCCAGGCCATGGCCAGCGGCGAGATTGACTTCTTAGCCAACATCTACGACGACTACAACTGGGCGGCAGAGAACGAAGTCTGGCTCACCAAGCCCTACCTCCAGATTGACTATGTGGCAGTGATGAACCGTGACAGGCCCCTGCCGGAGGCCCCCGTGATTGCCTGCACCAGAGGCCATTTCTACAACCGGGCCTACACGGAGTACCAATATCCCTCCTCCCAGGTACACTACTATCCCACCCTGCAGGACTGCCTGGAGGCGGTGAATGACGGGAAGGCTGACATCGTCTTCACCAAGGCTTTCACCGTACAGAACGACATCTACGCCGGTGGCTACCTGAACCTCTACACTACAGGCAACGTGGTCTTTTCCCACAAGGTTTCCATAGGTGTATCCCGCCACGCCGACCCCCGGCTCCTGTCCATTCTGAACAAGGAAATCTCTCACCTGAAGAGCCAGCAGATTGCCAGCATCATCACCCGGCATGCCCACAGCATGAGCGAGTCCGGCACCCTCTTTGCCCTCATCTACTTCCACCCCATGCGCACCATCGGCCTGGTGGCCCTCATCTCCCTGGGCCTCCTGCTCTCCGCAGGGCTGTTCCTCTGGCAGAAGCGCCGCCACCACGAGGAAATCTACCGCATGGCCTACACCGACCCCCTGACGGGGCTGCACAACATGGCCTGGCTCACCCGGGAGATGCCATTGCTCATCAAGCAGCACAGCCAGCTGCGCAGGGAGGGCAAGCTCTTCGTCATGTCTGCCACCATTGACCGGCTGGCCTTCATGAAGGAAACCTATGATCTCAAGCTCCTCATGCGCAGCATGCTGGGTTCCCTGCATGATTCCCTCGAGAAAAACCCCTGGCTGCTGGCATACGCCATCAACAGCGAGGGCACTTGCCTCTATTTCCTCTGCTGCGAGCCGGAGGGAATGACCATGCAGCAGGCAGCAGAAAAATTCATCCTGGACGGTGCGGTGATAAAAATCGGCAAGGTGCCCACCACCTTCACCCACAGGGTGGGCCTGATGCCCGTACCCCCGAAGCACGAAGTCAGCACCGACTGGCTCCTGGACTGCGCCTACTCTGCCAAGATGGAAGCCATCGCCACAGACCAGAACCTCTGCGTCTACGATGAAAATATCGCCGTCCGCTTCCACCAGCGCCAGGAAATCGAAGCCCTGATGCACAAGGCCCTGGCCGCCCAGGAATTCCAGGTCTGGCTGCAGCCCAAGTATGACCTCCTCACCCGCAACACCTTGGGGGCTGAGGCCTTGGTCAGATGGAACAGCCCGGAGCTGGGCTTCCTGCCCCCCGGTGCCTTCATGGACATCTTCGAGCGCAATGGCTTCGCGGTGGAGCTTGACTACTACGTGCTGGAACGGGTCTGCGAGATCCAGTCTGCCCGCCTCAAGAAGAATCTCCCCACCCTGCCCATCTCCGTGAATCAGTCTGGCCTGCACCTCACCGAGCAGGGGTATCTGGGCCGTATGCGGAGCCTCATGGACCGCTGGCAGCTCATCCCCGGCCTCATCGAGCTGGAAATCACGGAAACAGCCTTCATCGACTTCACCACCAGGGATCAGCGGGAAGATGCCGCCCAGATCATCGACGACCTGCAGGAAATCGGCTTCTCCCTGTCCATGGACGACTTCTGCACAGGCTACTCATCCCTCTCCATGCTGCAGAACCTGCCCATGAACGTCATGAAGATAGACCGCAGCATCCTCTGGGAAGCTGAAAAGTCCCCCCGCTCCATGAACATCCTCCATCACGTCATCGCCCTGGGCAAAGCCCTCTCCATGAACGTGCTGGTGGAAGGCATCGAGAGCGAAGAACAGGAAAAACACCTGCTGAAACTCGGCTGTGACAGCGGCCAGGGCTACTTCTACGCCCGCCCCATGCCCGTAAAGGAGTTCTATGAGGAATTTTTGCCCAAGCACAGCTGAATCAAAATAAAGAAGTATGATGCCAATCTGCTATAAAAATAGGAGGAAGAAAAAAATGGCCATCGTATACCGCCCCCAAAGAAGCGAAATCAAGGAAGCTATGTCTGAGCTGAAAGCTTTTGACACCTCTGAAGAGCTGCTTGCCCAGGTCAAGCAGGACTGGAAGCCCCAGTATCCCGATGCGAAATTCAAGATAAAGCTCAAGTCCCTGAACGACGAGCGCACAGGCTGGCAGTACACCAGATATGTCTGCATGACCGACAACGGCATAGATGCCCCCTACAGGCACCCCAAGGTAGTAGGCATGTGCGACTCAGATACCTTCAAGGCCCTGTCCAAAGAAGAAGCCCTCAAAAAAGTCAGAGCCCTGTTCGAAGAATGGGCCGCCAGCCAGAAATAACTTCCAAGCATCAAAGCAGGGCTGCTGCAGATTCTTTGCATGCAGCGGCTGAAAATATCAGCAAGAAAGCCACCTCTCCTCTCTGGAAAGGTGGCTTTCTCTATGCTTAACCTTATGCAGCAGTCCTGGCACCATTCAAGCTATCCTTGTGCGCCTTCAGCCACTTTGACCATTTCACCTTGAAATTGCTCTGGCGGTTCTCCTGCACATACTGGTAGAACATCCTGATCATCTGGGCCTTCTCCTGGTAGTACTTGGCCCGCCACTGGCTGGGCTGGGGGTTCTGCAGCTCGAAGGCCAGATAGGCACCGCCCAGCAGGTACTGGCGGGAGATGATGTCCTCGCAGGGCACATGGGGATTTCTCATCATGTCATACATGGCCATATAGCTGGTCGTCCTGCCCTTGCCTGCCCGGCAGTGGAAGTGCAGCCAGGCATCATCAGGCAATTTTTTCACGAAATCTATGAACCTGTCGATATTTTCATCTGCTGGCCACACATGGTCAGTATCCGTCAGGCGGAAATAGCGGGCGCCGCTTTGCTCCACCAGTTCCTTTTCGGTCATGACATCCCTGACTTCCATGGAAATAGATTCCTTGGGCTGCGTCTTCGGCTCAAACTCCACCTGCACCTTCTTGCCCTTGGCCTCTGTCAGACGCTTCTGCTCGTCCCGCAAGACCTCACGCGGGGATTTGCCCACATTGCCCCAGTTGCGCTTGCCGAACCAGCTGACAGCAGCGCCATTGAAATAGCCGTGGGACTCCTGCCGCAAATCCACTACATAGACGGGCCCTGCGGCCTTCTGCCGCAGCACAGGCCAGAGCCGCCCCCATTCTGACCGGGAGAATTCCGCGCTGGCAGAGATGTGGAGCGTGTCCAGACCCTCACGGGAAGGCGCAGCCAGAAGGGCAGGCCCGCCCTTTTCCGCAGGCATCTCCTGGAACTTTCCGTCTGACAGACGGAAATTGCGCGGGAGCGCATCTTTGTCCTTCTCGTCCAACTTCCAGTAATAGCCACGGTAGTCACCGCGCTCCGCAGCCGCCTGCTCCACCGCAGTCATGGGCGCAAACTGCGCCGCCTGCACCCCTGCTGGCACCCCTGCCGTCAGCAAAGCCGCCAAAGCCCAAAGGCACGCCTTGCGCTTGAAATCCATCATCATGCAGCACCTCCATCAATAACCTTCTCCCACGAGCCAGTCTCTATCGGCCCTATTCTGCCTTTCTCAGGAAGATTTTAATTTTACCACGCCACCGGCCCCCTGCCTATCACCTCAGGCCTGACAACATGCGCTGCAAATTTTTATTTCCCCAAGCTCAAATGTCAAAGTGCCTGGATAGTGTCAGGGCGATGCCGTCCTCGTTGTTGGTGGCGGTGATTTCGTCTGCCATGGCTTTCAGCTCGTCGCAGGCGTTGCCCATAGCCACGCCGTAGCCGGCGAAGTCCAGCATGCTCATGTCGTTCTGGGCATCGCCGAAGGCCATGACCTCGGAGGGGGCGATGCCCAGACGGCTGCAGGCCTGATGGAGGGAGCTTGATTTGCTGATCCCCTTCACCGTGGCTTCGTAGAACCAGGGCGCGGACTGCACGAAGGAGAGCTTGTCCTCAAAGCCCCGGCGGATGTCCTCAAGGTGCGGGACCAAAATCTCATTGGGAGCTGCCGTGAGAATCTTCACGGGGGCAAAGGTCACCGCCTCAGCGATGTTTTCCACTATCCTTACCCCCAAATTGTTGTTGCGGCTCTCGTCCATGACCTTGTGGCGGCTGGCGTCCGTGGTGTAGATGTACTTGCCGTCATCCACGATGGGGGAAAGCTCCGGCCACTCTTCCAGATGGCGCAGGAAAGCCACCGCCGTCTGCTTGTCGATGGCGCTGTCAAAGAGAATCTGCCCGGTGGTGGCATCCTCGATGCGGCCCCCGTTGTAGGAAATCCGCAAACCGTGATAATCCTCCAGATGCAGGGCATCTGCCTCCCGCTGCAGCCCCGGTGCCTGACGCCCGGACACCAGCGCCACGATTACCCCCTGTTCCTGCACCGCCATGAGGGCCTCACGGGTGCGCGGGGTGATAACTTTCTCATCATTATTCAGGGTGCCATCCAGATCCAGAGCGATCATCTTGTATTCCATGGGAACTTCCTTTCTTCATGTGCTAAAACAACACCACCAATATAGCACAAGCCCCGTCTGCAAACAAGGCAGGCGGGGGATTTTTTTGCCGTGAGAAATGCCTCCGACAGGCAGAAAAAGGAAAATCCCCGGCAAGCGGCGAATATGCCTGTCAAAAACATTACCTGCAAAGGAGGATTTTCTATGGATAAAATACTATCAACCTTAAAAAAAGCCCTCCGCAAGCCCCTCGCCTGCCTGAGCCTGGTCTTTGTCGTCCTCTCTGCCCTTGGCTTCAACGGCTGCAGCGGTCAGGGAAAGAATCTGGAAGGGCATTGGGTGGATGTGAACGGGTCTGCTACGCTGGACTTCCGCGGGGACACCATGACCATGCGTGAGGGCCAGTGGTCCCAGACCTACCGCATAAAGGTGGAGGACATAGAGGGAACCACCTATATCCAGAATGCAAACCAGAAAGAACCTTATTTTTACAACATCAGGGATATCAAAATCGATGAAGACGGCGCCCTATGCGCCATAGAAATAGTGTCGGATGCCCAGGGGCATTACTATCGGTTCGTGCGGGAAGAAAGACTGGCCAAAGAGCTTGAGATACAAGACCTTTCCAAAGACCTGCCCAAGGCAATAAGCTCGGCAGAAATCGAAAGCTTTTCCCTCTCCTTCGCCAACCAGCATGGCTCATACGGCCTGCCCTCCCAATGGCCCAGCGGGGATTATCAGTGGAAGATAGCCAGAAAGGGCAACACTTACAAGATGGACTTCCGTATCACAGGCCCCTCCTACATCATCCTGGACTTCACCGACGAAGTCAGCGCAGAATATGTGGCAGGCCTGGCAAAGCTCATACAACAGCAAGGCCTCCCCCGCCTGAACGGTTATTACCACAAGAACAATGTAGACCGCCCCGGCTATTACCTTTATGTCAACTACGCCTCCAACGAAATGCTCAGAATCAAGGCCGAAGGAGAAGCTGCAAACACCTGCGTCTTCGCCATCGCCCCCCTGCTGGACTACGCCGCCAAGCAAAAACTGCCACTGAAGTGATGCCTACTGACTATCGCGGAGGTATTTGTTCACGCTTGCAAGCATTGTGTGGAATGCCCTGTGGTCACCATTTACCGCCCTGATATACTTTCTCCACCGCCGCAGCACTTCCTTCAGCGGCTCATCCAGATAAGAATATGCCTTATCCCTTATCCAGTCAGGAATACCGTAAGCGGCTTCAGCAATGCTCCCAGTGATGGCTGCCAGCGTGTCGCTATCGCCGCCAAGGGAGATGGCATTGCGTATGGCGTCCTCAAAATCCGCGCTCTCCAAAAACGCTATCATGGCTTGAGGCACAGTGCCCTGGCAGGTTTCGTTGAACTTGTAGCCAGGGCGAATCTCAGCCAGGGTGCGGGACAAATCATAGCCATACTCCTGCTCGATATGTTCCTTGATGCGCCTTTTGCATTCTGTCGGATTATCGCTGATTGGTTCCTCGTAATCTCCGTGATAGCCACCGAAATAATAGCGGCACATGAATATTGCATCAGCAGTAGCCATGGCCCCCTTGATGCCTTCCGGATGGTTATGCGTGACCTCCGCAGACAGCCGAGCCCCAGCTCTGCCATTAGACGGCCACATGCCCGTCCTGGCACAGAAGCCGCAGTCCATTAGCCAAGCACAGGGAGACACCCGCATAGCCGAACCATTGCCAAAGCTGTTATACGGCTCGCGATTGTCCGAGAACAGCCACGTCCCAAACCGACCACCATAGCCAGCATCAGGGTACATCCTGCCATATTTCTTCATGGCATTGATAAAGTCATCCCTCTCACCGCCGTTCATGACAGCCTCAGCTACAGCACAGGTCATGACCGTATCATCCGTGAAGAAACAGTCATCACGGAACAAAGGGAAATCCTTTGTCTTGATATTGTTCCACTCATAGACGGAACCCACGATATCGCCAACGATTGCACCTAACATTGCGACCACTCCTTTCCTTGATGATTCCATTCTATCAGGAGCATCTACTGGTGTGGTCGCTTGTCATGCGAAAATTTCAGCAGTCCAAAAGAGCGAAATTCAAAGCAACTTTTACCCGAATATTTCTTTTCTCCAGGAAATCCAGCTCCGTCGCAATATAGTTCAGATATTCCTCAACAGTCTGCGGTAACGGCTTGTTGGTAAAACTACCATCTCCCAACCAAAAACGTACCTGCTTATAGTCTTCTGTCACGCAGTCCTGCAAATAAAAGAAATCGACATAACCTTTGAAGTCAATGAACAGATCATAGAACTCACAGTCTTGTTCCATCACATCTGACAGAGGGCTGGCTTCACCGTTATAGTATCTTCGGATGCACTCCATCGTTAAATCCCATCTATCTCGTATCAGACTATTCGTACCTCTTCGCTGATTCATGCTCCCAGCATGTTTAGGAAATATTATCGTTCCGCCAATAGTATAGGCCCTATGCAGAAAATCCTCCATAAATGCTTTGTAGTCCGGTAAATGATGAGCAACAGCATCAATCATGTCCCTGTAGTCCCAATAACGGAAGCTAGCTAATATCGAATCACTGCCGAAAAACATATTGCGCCAGCTCAAATAATCCAGGCCTTTTCTTAATTCCAAATCAAAAAAATCACCATTAGGCAGTTCCTTGCTCCATATCATCTGATGATATCTTTTCAATGTTGGACTACATGCATCAGGGTCACAGGCTCCTGCTCCAAGGCCTCCTTTACGCTCCCAGAAGCCGTCCCAATATCTGGGGGAATCCGTAGTAAAATCAAAATTTACATCAATCATTTCTTTAACCATATTCTCACCTGCAGCTTACTTCAACAGCAATCCCCTTATGGTCAGAAAGTCTTTTGCATATATTCCATTCCGACACAGTAATGTCCGCATTTTCAACAAGGCTGCTCACAATAGCTATATGGTCTATGCATTCTGGTTGATTTTCAGTAAGCAGTGAAATACTTGCACAATCGAACACATCCTTTAATTCCGACCGTGCCAACTTTGTATAATAGTAATTGTCACAAAAGCTACAGTTAAAATCTCCACAGATACATAGACTGCCTTTATGTGACAGATGCTTGAAATCTTCAACATGACATTTCAACTCATCATTGAATTTGGGGCTCCTGTTCCCAAGTACACCTATGATTGTTCCATATACCAATATATTCCCTAACTCTGTGCTTAACTCAACACATAAGGCAGTATGTTTATCAAAAGTCTCATGCTGTGCAACACACTGGTAATTGGTATAGATAGAAACCCTGTTCTCCGTCGGCGTATAATATGCAGGTAATGACAAATCTAAAGGATATGCAGATAGCCTAGGCGTATGGAAGCCATACTTGAAATCAGGACGAACCTGCTCATCGGTCTCAGTCAGGACAAGAATATCAGCATGTTGCTCATTGCATAGGCGAACTATGTCATTGAGATTTTTCTTGTGTTTAAGTCTCTCGATATTCCATGTCGCTACCTTCATCCGTAGTTTCTCCTCACAATTTGATATCAAATTTTACATATTCGAACTGATCAATCCTGGAAATTCCCATCCTCTTGATTATGGCTATTGATTTTATAATATCGTTCGATGTATTTACATTTGGAATATATGGTATGCGAATCAATATTCTTTCTTCTGGAACCCTTGTAAGTATTTTCTTTATATTTTCGATGACAATAGAATTATCTTTCCCTGTATAACTCTTATATATTTGCGCATTCATATCTTTTATATCAATAAACCATTCATCAATATCATCAATCAATAGTTCAATTTCATCCCACTCAGCGTACAGTGAAGTCTCGATGCGCTTCTTCCATAGTGGGTCTATAATCTTACATACATCGTGAATGAATTTTGCTTGTAGTAATGGCTCACCTCCACCAAACACAATGCCACCGCCAGTCATCTTGAAATATATATCATCTTGTCTCAAAATAGCAACTAGCTGTTCAGGGGTATATGACTCTCTATGTGTCAAAGCATCATGACACATCCAGTTTGCACAATATTCACATTGCAATGGACACCCCCAAAAAGTCACAAGAGTTGATACTCCAGGACCATCAGTGGCCATTCTTAGCCTAGATATTGACATTATTTCTCCATACATAATATTTTATTCCAATCATCTAGGAAATTCTGAGGATAGATTCTTTTGTTTTCTGGAATTTCAAACAGCTTATCACGAAGATAAGCTGCCTCTTTGTCACATTTCTCACATGTACCTGCACATGGGCCATCATAATTAAATTCTTCAGTTTCAAAAGGTATGTTGTTTGCTTTGGCTAAGTTAGCACGAAGTCTTTTCAAATACCTGCAAACTTCTTTACCATCGGAACGAGCAGATAACTCGTCTAATTTTTTTCTTCTCCTATCCTTGTCTTTCCCCAGATATTCTGGCAACCCCATATCATTTTTTGGAATCCATCCTAAAGTGCAATCCAGTGATGCTTGATATTCAATAAATCTTTTAATGCATTTCGGCGCATCATCACTTGTGCGCGAATCTTCAATTATTGTTGGAGTGATTGTTACTTCAATCTCGTCATAGTTCAAAAACTGCGGATCCATCTCTCTGATTGTTTTATCACATTTCACCTCTACAAGCGACTCTTTTGATAATACACCACTTATATCCTTTGCTTCAATATCTTCTTTGTTAGCAACATTCAGTAACTTACAAACAGACTCAATCACCTTAAAAAGCACATGGTCAACATATTTGAATGCATCCAATATTGAATAGTTTTTAATAATTGATACGATGTTTTCTATAGGAAAGACCAGAATATTATCCGTGTTATTCTTTAATTCTAAAACACCTGCCATTGCTCTATCTTTTCGCCTTTGTCCTTCAAATTTGAACGGAAGTGTAACTATTGCTATGGTTAATGCTCCTATTTCATGAGCACAAGATGCCACTACATGTGAAACTCCCGTACCGATAAATCCCCCCATACCAGATATAATAACAACAACATTTGCTCCAATTAGCCTTTCCTTTATCTTATTTCTATGATTATCAGCTAAACCATTAGCACGCTCTACTGTTATCATTCCAAGTCCAAGACTTGCTCCTTCAGTTATATCAACCTGATTAGTAACTTTTGATTTTTTTAGCAGAAATGTTTCACTGCTAACAACCATATAATCTATTTCCTTGATATTACGATCAATCATATGATTGATTGTTACCAATCCGGCGTGTCCGACACCGACGACCATTATTTTAGGAGAAAAACCTTCCCTGTATTGCATAGGAAAGCTCCTTTCTCTATGTACATAGACGAATTACTTTTTTCCATATCGTATTGGAAATTGCCTGTCAAAATTCAAGCCGCGCTGCCGTCAGTCCCTTCTTCCTCACCGCCCGCGCCATTCAAGCCGCCTCCGCATAATCAACAATGAAAATTTTACTTGCCACCTTCTCAAGATGTTCAAGCAAATCATCAATTTTCTCCATCACAGAAGCAGCATATACAATCTCTCCGCACTGCTCATATTTGTAGCATGGAACATTTTCAATAATCACATACCCGCCATTCACCTTAGCAAAATAACTATCGGTCGCAGGCTGCATATTCCCGCTTTTGCATCCCAGGCAATTCATAACCTACCTCCTAGCGTTCCATAGACAACAATATATCAACCATTTCGGCAGCTGTAATCGCAGGTACAGTGGAAGTTTTATAATCCTTTATATTCTCTGTTACAATATATCTTGCATTGCAAGCTTCTGCACATTTCTCCTGCAAGCAATCTTCAAAATCCGAGAAAGCTTCGTTTTCCAATGCTGACATAACACTATCATGTGATACTCCTGCCACATTTATAATTTTGCATAAATCCAGCAGAAGCTCACGCCGTTCTTGCACAGGCTTCTTCCTAAGGGCATACCACAAAATAGACACCGTATGAAAGGCCATATATCCACGCACTTTTCCCTTACGGCAAGAATTTATAACCGTCATGGCATAATCGCATTCTACGCCACGATTCAGCAGATAATTCAAAAGCACATTGGCGTCAATCAGCAAGACCATATTTTTCATTAATTGCCTCCTTTACTTCTTTTTTCCAATCAAAATCCGGTTCAAAAAAATCTTTGTTATCCTCACGCCATTTTTCCAGCCGCTCAAATGCTAAGTCCATTTCATTTCCAGCAATCGTATCATTGTCATACTTATCTTTATTGAGGATATTATTCAAGAAATTTATCACGGCAACAACTTCTTTATCCGGCAGTCTGTATATCATATCAACAGCCTGAGCTCGCATCGTAACCATAAACAACCCCTCCTAGTATTTTTTCACGGTAGCAACTCCGGCTTTTTGCTGATGCCTGCCCGCATATAAAGGTTGGTAGCAATCTGTCTTAAGTTCACGAACACTCCAACCACACTTGATACATTCCGTTTCATAAAAGAATCTTTCAAAAGAATCATCGATGGTCATTATCTCTCGAATATGACTAAAAGACAGATGACTCAACAAAAAATTTGGCTCTGTTTTGAATTTGTGAGACACTGTCTCACAAATTCTAATATCGCCTTTTTTCTCATCATCCATCATAGCAGGCATCAAAAGAAATGCTTCGCCAGATTTACTGATTTTTTTTACTCTATGCCATACAGCTTCATTCAGTTGTGAATACCTTAAATAGAACATTCTGCACAAATTCAACATACTTCTATCCAGCCCTTTGATAGACAATCTTTCGGCTAGATTCTCTAACAGTCTTACCCCATACTCCGCGCGGTCATTTCCATTCTGCTCATATTCCACAATATAGCAACCTATAATCCAGTTGCGTACAGTAAGCGACTGATTCACGGCACTCTTCGCCCATCCTGCAGTAGCATTATGTATGCTGCGGGTGCTTTCTACGAGCTTATCAAAAGAAAATTTAATATCCATCACACCATGCCCCTCATCAAACTCATCCTCACAGCCCGCCCCCCAGCGGTGAGCTCAAGGGCACGAATAGCAGCCCGTCTCCTTTGTGCTCCTGGTCGTCCTGCCAGGTCAGGGTATCTTTGCCCACCAGAGACACCCTGCCGGTGCCGTTCTGGTAGAGGACTTCTTCCTTCTCTATATACTGGTCGCCATAGGTCAGGAGGTAATGGCTGCAGTCTGCGTACTCCAGGGTATCTTTGCTCACCGGCCTGGCGGTCATAGTCCACATATCCACCTGGCGGCTGTTCCTCCGCCAGGAAACCTCCAGGCCAAACCACCCTTCCTCGGCAGTGGTGACATTGATTCTGACCACCTTCGTCCCGGAGTCTTCCCAAAAACCGCAAAACTCATTTATCCGCTCCTGGGACAGAATGCCCTGCGCGCTGGCCCCCTGCCCGCTCTCAGGCAAAGCACAGGCAGCCCCAAACTGAGCCACCGCCAAAAGCGACAAAGCCACCAATAATCTGCCTGCAGATTTCAAAACAGTACCCATTACGAATCCTCCTCCCCTTAAGGAATAAAACTTATTTATCACCAAAATGCTTATCCCACTTGGCTTCTATCATCTGCCTGTTTGCAGCCAACCAACGCATTATGATATTCAAATCTTTCCCAGGTATCTGGCTTTTGTTGTGTTCCAATCTTACCATGCCATTCATCCATATCTTCGTCGCCTCCGCATGAGGAACCCCTTCACAGACATGAACATGAATAGGTTCGCCATTTTCTCTGGACCAAAAAAAGATGGTATATTTCCCTAATTGACAAACCTTAGGCAACCCCGACACCGCCTTCCCGTGCCAGTTCCCACACTATGAACGCATTCCTGCTGGCATATTCCAACAGCTCTTTTATTTCCTGCTTTGTAAATCCTTCCGATTCCACCACATCGAGGGCAGGCAAGGTAGATTCCAAAAAATTGAAGCCACCCTCCACAGGCTTCTCAAAGTATATCCTGATATACTCCATGCCGTCCTCTGTGGTAGCAATATTGTTAAATGTCATAGTGATGCCATCTATCTCTGTAAAAAAGTTTTTCATTGCACACCCTCCTCTTTCTTCCGCAGCCCTTCCAGCCTTTTCACCACGCCCTTGATTAAATCAAGCGCTTCTTCCAGCTGTTCCATGTCCCCCCTGCCCCGCTCTGCCGGGTCGGGTAGGTCTTCGTAGTCTACCACGGACTCGTCGCGAATAAGGCCAAGGTCGAGGCTGTTGCCCTTTTCCTCTTTTCCCCTGGTGAAGAAAAGCACATTGGTCTTGACTCCCTGGGCGTAGAAAATGCCTGTGGGCAGGCGCAGTACCGTGTGAAGGTCGCATTTGTCCATGAGGTCAGCCCGTATCTGCGCCCCGTCGCCATCGGCAAAGAGCACATTATCCGGCAGCACCACAGCGGCTCTGGCCTTGCCGTCCGATCCCTGAGCACATTGCAGAGATTCCAAAGTTTCGACACGATTTCCTGATTGTTCACGCTAAGCCCTCCATCATAGTTTCTCTTGTCATAATATTACTACATTTTCAGATAACAGGCAAATAGGAAAGGCGCCTTATCCCCTGCCAAAGATAAGGCGCCTGTCTTATGCTTTCATTCTCTCAAGATATATTCATCGCTTATCCCTTGGCCCACTCGGAGAATTTCTGCTGGAAATCCGTGCTGCGGTTGGCCTGCACATAGTCGTAGAACTTCCTTCCTTGAGGTAGTTATAACGGAATCGTTCAAATTTCCACGCAGGCTCAGTCTAATCCTTCCTATGCTCCGGCGCAATCATCAGGAGGTAAATAATGTAGCCCAGCCCATACCCTGCTATCATCATCACGCACATGGGAATGGCCGTATGCTCCCCGGCAATGCCCACCAGGGGCATCATGCAGCCGCCCAGGATCATGGAGGAAAACCCCAGGAGCGCGCTGGCGGTGCCTGCATTCTTGCCCTGCCTTGAGAGAGCCAAGGAGAAGCTTGACGCCCCCAGCACCGAAAGGGGCGTGATGGTGAGGAAAAGAATGGGCAGAATCACAGCCAGTCCCACTTCAAACCAGAAGCCAACGAGCAGCAGGACGGAGCCGCCAAGGGAGATGAGCATTGCCACCTGCAGCATCTTCTCGTCCGGCACCCGCCCTGCCAGGCGGGCAGGCAAGGCCCCTGCCACCATCAGCCCCACGCCGATGCCGCCGAAAATCAGGCTGTATACCTGGGGCGATACCTGAAAAATGTTCTGAAACACGAAGGAGGAACCAGAGAGATAGGCGAAGAAGCCACCAAAGACAAAGCACTGCAAAAGACAATGGCCCAGGAAGTAGCGGTTCTTCAAAAGCTGGGGGAATTTGGCAAAGGAAGCCCTTATCCCCGCCAGTCTTTTCTCCGGACTTAAAGTTTCTTTATAGGCAAAGGTTGCCAGAAGCAGGAAAAGGCCTATGGCCACCAGGGTGACAAACACGCCCCGCCAGGTGGTGAAAAGGAGTATCTGCCCGCCGATGACCGGGGCGATGATGGGAGCCAGCCCATTCACCATCATCAGCATGGCAAAAAAGCGGGTGAGCTCCGGTCCCTCGCAGACATCACGGGCAATGGCCTTGGCCACCACGATGCCGCTGGCTCCTGCAAAGCCCATGACAAAGCGGAAGCAAAGGAATGCTATGATATTCTCCGCCAGCACGCAGCCAATAGTAGCGGCAGTAAAGGCCGCCATGCCGATAACGAGGGGCTTCTTGCGGCCATAGTAGTCACTCACCGGCCCGGCAAAAATCTGTCCCAAAGCCATACCCAGCATGGTCATGGTAAGGGTCAGCTGCACCAGGGAAGCAGAAATGCCAAAATCCGCCTGCATGACGGGCAAAGAGGGCAGGTACATATCGGTGGAAAGGGGAGCCATGGCGGTCATCATGCCGAGAAAGACTGTGAGCCAGAGACGGGTGCGGTTGGACAGTGCGATAGGTCATTCCTCCTTTGGAATATCAAAAAAGCACCCCGCAGGGTGCTTTGCTTTACCGGCAACTTCCTATCCTCCCAGCCCGTCTCCAGGCAAGTACTTTCGGCCTCTGAATGCTTAACTACTGTGTTCGGAATGGGAACAGGTGGGACCACTCAGGCATCATCACCGGATATCAACTGGCAGCTTCCTATCCTCCCAGCCCGTCTCCAGGCAAGTACTTTCGGCCTCTGAATGCTTAACTACTGTGTTCGGAATGGGAACAGGTGGATCCATTCAGGCATCGCCAC
>JAGBLH010000221.1 GCA_017635515.1 Selenomonas sp. | reverse complement strand
GTGACCCTCATGCAGGACAAAGATGACTTCGTCGATAGTCTGCGGAACCCCGGCCGGGGCAAGGGCAAGACTGTCATGAACGTGGTGAACAGCCAAAAGTTCTCCGAAGATGCCATTGCCCAGGCACCGGAGTACAATATTTCCATCCAGCGGATTTACTTCATAGACGAAGCCCACCGGGATTTCAAGGCCAATGGCCGCTTCCTCACTTGGCTGGTGAACTCAGACCGCTCGGCCCTGAAATTTGCCCTGACAGGAACTCCCCTCTTGGGCAAGGAAAAAAGCACCAGCATCTTTGGCAATTACCTGCACCGGTATTACTACAACCAATCCATAGCCGACGGCTTCACCCTGCGCCTTTTAAGGGAAGGCATACGCACGGAATACAGGCTGAAACTGAACGCTATCCTTACAGCTTTGGAGCAGCAGGTTCCCAAAGGCAGCCTGAAGGCCAAAGAAATCACCGCTTCCCCGGAATATGTCACCGCATTGGCAGAGTACATCGAGGAAGACTTCCTTGGTTTCCGCCTCCTCACCAAAGAAGCAACAACTGGCCATTTGCCTGTCGGCGGCATGGTGGTCTGTGCCAGCACTGAGCAAGCTGTTGCCCTGAACGAAGAACTGCAGCGCCGTGGCGTGCTGAAATCCGCTGCCATTCTCTCCACCATCGGACAGGACAAAGGGGAGCAGAAAGACCTGATCCGGGCCTATCAGGAGGGAACCCTTGACATCCTGGTAGTCTACAATATGCTGCTCACAGGCTTCAACGCCCCCAGACTGAAACGCCTTTATCTGGGCCGCCTCATCAAGGAGCACAACCTGCTGCAGGCCCTCACCCGGGTGAACCGCCCTTACGCTGCCCTGCGCTATGGCTATGTGGTGGACTTCGCAGATATCAGGACAGAATTCGACAAGACCAACCGAGCCTATCTGGAGGAGCTGCGAGCAGAAATAGGCGAAGATTTCTCCAGCTATGACGGCATCTTCAAAACGGCAGAAGAAATCGAGCAGGACCTCAGCAGCATAGCTGACAAGCTCTTTGCCTATACCACCGATAACCCGGAAGTCTTCCGTCGGGAAATCCAGCAGATAGCAGACCTGAAAGAACTGCGGGAGCTTAACCACGCCCTGCAGCAGTACAAGGAACTATACAACCTTTCTTCCTTGCTGGCTTACAAGGAACTGCAAGAGTCCATAGACCTGCAGGCCGTCAATGACCTGGCCAAAATCACCGCCCGTCGCCTTGACCTGCTGAATGAGCAAAAGAAAGCGGAGAACACGGAGGATATGTCAGCCCTCCTGAAAGCTGCCTCCTCTCAGCTGGAGTTCCACTTCAAAAAAATCGCTACTGACGAGCTGAAAATCGCCGCGGATGAAAACGTGAAGGAACGCAACAGGACAGCCAACGAATTCAGGCGAAACGCCGACCAGAAAGACCAGGAGTATCTTAAGCTTCGCGATGAGCTGAAGCGGATTCTCTCTACCAAAAACATCGAAGAAATGACCGTCGCTGAAATGCAGGAGCAGGATGAAAAACTAGCGGCCATACGCACCCGCATGGAGAGACTGAACACCAGAAACACAGCCCTGGCGGGGAAGTACGAGGGAGACATGAAATACATGCGCCTCCACAAGCATTTCGCTCAAAATAACCTGCTGATAGAAACGGAGCTGCACAAACTGCTGCTTTCCGTCAAAGCAGTCATGGACAACCAGCTTCACACCAGCACCGCTTTCCTGGACAACGAAGCCTATGCCCGCCAGTTCCTCACCACCTCCCTGCAGCCCCTGCTGGCTCCATATCTTGCCAAGGGAGCCAGGCCCCTCATGGACTTCATGGCCAGCCTCTCCCATGATATCTACGAAGAATACGCACGCGAAAGGACATAAACATCACCTATGAACATGAGCACCTTAGAATCAGTCAAAGCCCATACTTATGAACTTATCGACCGCCTGAAAGCCATCTGCACCGAAAGCGGCTTGGGCAACAGCGGCAACGAGTACAAAATCATCACCCAGGCCTTTCTCTACAAATTCCTCAATGACAAATTCTTCCACTACATGAAGCAGTTGCCAGGGCTGTCTGCCACTATTGGAGAAGATGCCCTCCAGAGCACCGCCGCCCTGGAAGAAGCTCTCACCAGGCTCCCCGCAGATACCTATGATTTCCTGCTCACAGGACTCCCCGCAGGGGTAGCCCGCTTCCGTCCCTCCCAGTATATCTCTGCCCTCTACAAGGAAAAGGGCCAGCCGGAGTTCCACAAAAAGCTGGACGAAACCCTCATGGCTCTGGCGGAGAACAACAAGGAAGTTTTCAGCGTCCGGGCCGGGGAAGGCAATCGGGTGAACCTCTTCGAGCCCATCACGGGCTTTGTGCTCCAGACAGAGCGCAAGGACGACTTCGCCGCCGCCCTGATTGAAGAACTGGTGAGCAAGAGTTTTGAAAATCTCTTTGAAAAGAAATACGATTTCTACGCCGATATCTTCGAGCACCTCATAGGCGATTACAACAAGGACAGCGGCAAATATGCGGAATACTACACTCCCCATTCCATCGCCAAGATAATTGCCCGCATCATGGCCCCCAAAGGTGACCAGAATGTGACCATCTACGACCCCGCCGCCGGCTCCGGTACCCTGGTGCTGACTCTGGCCGACCAGATAGGCGAGGAAAATTCCGAAGTCTATACCCAGGACATCAGCCAGAAGTCCAACGAAATCCTCCGTCTGAATCTGGTGCTGAACAATCTGGTGAAAAGCCTGCCCAACGCCATTCAGGACGATACCCTGGTCACTCCCCGCCATCTGGACAAAAGCGGCAAGGCCCTCAAAAAGTTTGACTACATCGTTTCCAATCCTCCATTCAACACAGACTTCTCCAGCACCCGTGACACTCTGGCAGGTGATGCCTACAAGAAGCGCTTCTTCGCCGGTGTGCCGAACATTCCCAACAAGAAGAAGGAAAGCATGGCCATCTACCAGATGTTCCTGCAGCATATCATTGTCAGCATGCAG
>JAGBLH010000220.1 GCA_017635515.1 Selenomonas sp. | reverse complement strand
CGTGCGCGCCAGCCAGTTGGGCGAGCAGGCGGCCCTGGCTCTGATCTCCGGCCTGTCCGATATCGTGTTCGGCTACAGCAAGGGCCATGTGGTGACCATCAACCTGCATGATGCAGTGACCAACAAGAAGAAACTTGACCCTGAGTATACCCACCTTGCCAAGGTGCTGTTCTAAGGAAACCCAAAAAGGCTGCCAAGAGTTGCATTTGCAATTCTTGGCAGCCTTTTTCATATGCTCAGCTGTTCCTTCAATTCTTCTCCTGCCAACGGCTTGGTCAGCCCCATGATGGCCAATAGCTGCTGGAAGGCCGCCTCCTTCGTGCCCATGTTTTTGATGACGAAGTCTGCCTGCTTCCAGCCATCGAGTACCTTATTCTCCTCGATGTACTTCAGTTCCTCCTGAATCCGCTCGGGAGGCACCTTGTCCGCCCCCATGCGCTCGATGAGGGTGGTGTAGTCTGCCATGATGTTCACCACTACCAGGTTCCGCCGCAGGAAGTTGCGGAAGGTGGGGATGACGGCCTCATTTATCAAGATGAGGTTGCAGCGATAGGCCGCCATGGCCTCCAGAATGTCCTGCTTGTACCAGCCGTACTGGAAGCCCCGCCAGCCTGTCTGGGCAAAGAAACGCTGCTGATTGAACTCCTCCTGCTCCATGCGCTTCAGCAGGATGCCCCGCCGGGAGCGCGCATGCAGCCATTCCGTAGTGTAGACGGGAATGTAGTTGATGCCCATCTCCGTAGCCATCTTGATCATGGTAGTGGCCCCTGCCCCTCGGGGGCCCATCAATGCGTATAATGTGCTGGTCTTCATAGTGCTCCTCAAAAATCGTCAAATCATTTTAGGACTATTATACTACATTTTTAACCAAAATAGAATATCAGGCAACACAAAAGCGGGGACAACCGAACGTCCCCGCTTTCGTCCTCTATACCTTCTGCCACAAATCGTCTCCCCAGACAATTTGCCACCCAAGGAATATATTACTACTTTTCTTCAGAAAAAGCAAGCAAAGTTTTCTTCTCGCTTGCAATAAAATAACCGCAAACTACGCATCTCATCAGTAGTTTGCGGTTGCAAATCCTTGGGGCAGCAACCTTCAGCAAATCCTCGGCACCAGTTCGCCCAAAGGCACACCCTTGACTTATACCGCAGCAGCTTCCGCCTGCATACTCTCAAGCAACTTCCTATACTTATCAGTATCAACCTTAATCAGTGTTACAAAAGCTCCAGTTGAATATTCGTCAGGCTCAGCCTTGATATTCTCTATAGGGGTAGGAGCGACAATGCGATTATTCATAGGCAGCTTTGAACGCCCCGCCTTGTAATCTTCATAGCAAACCAATATCCCCGCCAGGGCATCTTCAGCCATTTCCATAGCCTCATAAAGCGTTTCCCCCTGCGTAGCTGCCCCATCCACATCAGGGAATTCTACACAATACCCGCCCTCAATGGCGTTATAGAAAATAGCAGGATAGACATATTGCATAAGATCATCCCCCTTATTCAGTATTTCCGAGGCACACCAGCCTGCTTTCTCATGGCCATTTCAGTCTTAATCTTGACTTCCTCGTTATCATGCCTTCCCATCTGGAAGCGTTCTCCCGTTATGGGGCTATACCACCACTCATGGTTAGTGCCTTCACTTTCCTTGTAGCAGCCGGCTTTTCTAAACTCCCGCTTCAATTCACCCTGTCTAGGCATCCCCCGGCCTCCTTCGCCTCCATCTTGGTTACATTATAACGCTAAAAGAAATAAAATTCAATCAATAATAGTTTACTATTACACCTTTAGTTCTATCCTCCCGGCAGCATTTCCGTTTCTGCTATCGAAATTAGAAAAAGGATTTTCCAATACAATGTCGAATCTGTCTACCATACGTAAGCAACTAATAAGATTAGAGACATAGCCAGCAACTCTAGTTCAAATATAAAATTCTGCACAAAGAAAACATAACTGGTCAGATATCTACAATGTGTTTTTAGGAGGTTTATAACCATGGCAGCTAATAAAAAGGCAACCAATGTCACGCTAAAATCCCGCCCTGAAAATCTTTCATTTGCCAGATGCTTGAATACGACCGAAGCAAAATTTTGGCAAACCGATTTCCTAAAAAGACATACGTTCAAACTTCCCCTGCTGATAACCGACAAAGCTGTGCTTGCTTCAAAGGGACATGAAATGCCTCCAGATAAGCTGGAAAAAGAAATTATGGATCCCAACCCTCAAAAAAGTCAATCCTGTACTCTTTCTACCGAATGCGACACCCTGAGAATTGATTTTGGCATTAAGGTGCTCCCGGTAAAGGAGAGTATGTATAGTTGCTCAGATTATAACTACCGTACTGCAATCTACCAAAAAATAGATGAATATATTGCCGAAGACGGTTTTCTGACACTTGCCAAGCGCTATGTCAATAACATTGCTAACGCCAGATTTCTCTGGCGTAACCGCAAAGGGGCGGAAATAATCGAAACCATTGTAACAATCGAGGATAAAGAATACCCCTCCTTCAATTCCAAGAGTTTCAATCTTGACACCTTTGTTGAAGATAATGCGACAATCAACGAAATAGCCCAGCAAATTGCAGATACCTTTGCCGGGAAACGAGAATACTTGAACATCTATGTCACTTGTTTTGTGAAAATCGGATGTGCAATGGAAGTTTATCCTTCACAGGAAATGACGTTTGACGATGATGACAAAGGAAAGAAACTGTTCAAATTTGAAGGCAGTGCTGGTATGCATTCCCAAAAAATCAACAATGCACTGCGTACAATCGATACATGGTATCCAGATTACACCACCTATGAATTCCCCATTCCCGTCGAAAATTATGGTGCTGCCAGATCTATTGGTATTCCTTTCCGCCCAGATACAAAGAGCTTCTACAAGCTCATTGACCGGATGATTCTCAAAAATGAAGACTTGCCGATTGAAGACAAGCATTATGTCATGGCAATTTTGATTCGAGGCGGCATGTTCAGCAAGAAACAAGAAAAATAAGCATTCAGGAGGAAACGATATGTTTAGTCAAATTCTTATCATAAAACCAGGCACAGGCATATCCCCAAACATTATTATATCCGAGGACATATTCCCTGTACTGCATAGCTTGTTCGTTGAGCATGACAAAAAGTTTGGCATTACATTTCCTGCATATAGCTTTGATAAAAAAGGACATCTTGGCAATATCATTGAGGTCTTATCCGAAGACAAAGAAGCCTTAGCTTCTCTTTGCCTAGAAGAACATCTGGCAGAGGTGACCGACTATGTAAAAGTAAAAAAAGAAATCACCTTCACAGATGATTATGTGCTATTCAAACGCATCCGTGAAGAAAATCAGTACGAAACCACTGCAAGGCGTATGCGGAAACGGGGCCATACCGAACTTGGACGACCACTAGAAATGCATATCAAAAAGAAGAATCAGCAAATCTTTTGCCATGCATATATCAAGGTCAAAAGTGCCTCTACAGGCCAGTCCTATAATATTTTCCTCGCCCCCACAGATATAAAACACGGCAGCTTTTCCGCTTATGGACTTCTTCGAGGTGATACTCATGCTTAGAAATAAAATATTGGCTGCCATATCGCAAAAAATCCCTGAAGAACAGAAAATCAATAAGTATATCGAGGGTCTTTTCCAATCCATAGACAAAAACCACCTTGCGACCCATGTAGCAAAATTCACAGAAACCAACAGCCCTGGCAATATTGGTGCTTACGACATCCTATCCAGTGACATGAACTGCGGATATTTAGATACGGCAAATGCTGGTTGGAAAGAGCCAGATATTGTAACCAATGATGCAAAATACAAACGACCTCAGGGATTCGTTGCCATGGAAATGTCAGATGGCCGCACGGTAATGGAGCATCTGCAGGAAGATAGTGCGGAGCTCAGGCATGAAATGGAAGAACTCACCGATAAATATGATGAGATTCGTGATGGCATTCTAAATATGCCCAGCATGCAACCCTATCGAACAAATCAATTCATCAAGCAGGTTTTCTTTCCAGTTGGAGGCTCCTATCATCTGTTAAGCATATTACCATCCACTGTATTGAATTATGAAGTCAGCGACAGACTTTATCGTTCCAAAATTCCCAAAATCAGACTTAGGCTTCTATCTAGTAATGCTGCTTCCACCACTGGCAGTCGTTTGGTCAGTAAGAATAAATGGCCGCTTGTCTTTCAAGCATTGCCGCCAAAATTCTTAGAAAAAAACCTGGCCAAGGCCTTAGACAAAGAATATCTTCTTCCAGATATCAACATCGATGAACTAGAAGGCGTTGATAATGGCTGTCTTATAGATGAAGCTTTATTGCCCCTAATAATCGATGAAGGCAAACGGAAGGGCGAGGGAAATTACCGACCAAGACACTTAAGGGATGAGCGTAAGGAAGAAACTGTGCAGGCCTTTCTAGACAAGTATGGATATTGCAATATTCCTGTCGGCTATGAAGTACACCACATTGTCCCCTTAAGTCAGGGTGGTGCAGACTCAATAAAAAATATGATTATGCTCAGCATAGAACACCATGAAAGGGTTACTGAAGCTCATGCATCATATTTCAAGTGGAGAAATACATGATGAAGGGATATATACTGCTTGAAAAAGTAAATATTGAAAACGCCAATGCCTTTAATAATATTATTGTAGGAATCCCTGCGATTACGTCCTTTCTCGGCTTTGCACGTGCGTTGGAGCGAAAACTGAACGCCAAGGAAATAGCTATAAGAATCAATGGTGTTGGGCTTGAATTTCATGAGTATGAGTTGAAGGGTTATAAGAATAAACGAGGTCAGTATGTGACGAGCTGCCCTCTTCCAGGAAGTATCCCTGGCCAAAATGAGAAAAAACTCGATGCCCACATCATGAATCAGGCTTATATTGATTTGAATATGTCTTTTCTCTTGGAAGTTGAAGGCCCCCATGTTGATATGTCCACCTGCAAATCGATAAAATCCACCATGGAAACACTAAGAATAGCTGGCGGAATCATTCGCAACTATAAAAAGATACGATTGATTGATACGTTAGCGGATATTCCCTATGGTTATTTCTTGACTTTAAGACAGGATAATTTAAATGACGCTGCTGGCGATGATATGCTAGATAAAATGATCCATGCTTTGCAGCAGGAAGATACACTTGTTCCTATTGCAGTTGGTTTCAAGGCACTTTCTGAGGTAGGCCATGTGGAAGGCCAGCGCGATCCAGAAAAAGACCATTGCTTCGTAGAAAGCATTTTCAGCCTAGGCGGTTTTGAATGCAGCAAAATATTAGAGGACATCAACTCATGCTTATGGCGCTATAAAACAGAAGAAGGGCTATATCTTTGCACCATAATTTGATAAGTCTCACGCGTCCCTTGAATATTAAGGCCTTAGAGCCCTCTACAAAAAAAGGGTATTTCTAGCAAATTCTCCAAAAAGCCAATAACATCAAGGATTTACGCGATTTTAGCTCCGTGTACCGCCGGATAGGCGGTTTAGAAGCATAGCACCACGATTCTGCCCTAGAGATTTTTGTGTACCGCCGGATAGGCGGTTTAGAAGGCCAACCGAGGCGCAAATAGCCGCTGCGCCAGGTGTACCGCCGGATAGGCGGTTTAGAAGATATCCGAAAAGTAGAAGAGTATATAGGCAGAGTGTACCGCCGGATAGGCGGTTTAGAAGTCGCACCCATCTTCCACGACACTCTCATCAATGTGTACCGCCGGATAGGCGGTTTAGAAGCATTCTTCTTTGTGGCGTTCAATCTTCTTCTCGTGTACCGCCGGATAGGCGGTTTAGAAGCATTGGAAGGCTATCACTGAGGTGAACGCCGCGTGTACCGCCGGATAGGCGGTTTAAGTATAGCTGAAAATCCCCCACTTATACAAAATGCGGGCGGCTTTGACTTGTCAAAATTGACAGGTCAGCCGTCCGCTACACATTGCATCTCTCAATATATCAGCTCAGCAAATCCGCGGCACCAGATTGCCCAGAGGCATATCCACCACCCGCAGACCGCCGATGGCGGTGCGGAGGGCCACTTGCCCCGGCGCTTCGGCGGTGGTTTCGCCGATGATGCGGGCCTCTCTGCCGTAGGGGCTGGACTTCATGGCTTTGAGAGCTGCCTCGGCTTCTTCTTCCGGCACGAAGGCCACGCACTTGCCCTCGTTGGCCAGGTACAAGGGGTCGAAGCCCAGCATATCGCAGACGCCCTGCACTTCCTCACGGATGGGTATGTCTTCTTCTTCGATGATGATGCCGCACTGGCTGGCGGAAGCGATTTCGTTGAGCACCGCCGCCACGCCGCCGCGGGTGGGGTCACGGAGCACTGCTGTATGGGGAGCCGCCTGCAGCAGTGCCTGCGTAAGTCCTGCCAGCGGGGCACAGTCCGTCTTGATGTGGTCAGGCAGCTCCAGGCCGTGACGGCCCGCCAAGATAGTAGCCGCATGGTCCCCCAGGAAGCCGGAGAGCAACACCTTCATACCGGGCTTGACCTTCTTGGGGGATATTTCCACTCCTTCGATAAGTTCCCCGATACCTGCCGTATTGATATAGATGCCGTCGCACTTGCCCCGCTCCACCACCTTGGTGTCGCCGGTGACAATGGCAACGCCTGCTTCCTCTGCCATTTCCTTCATGGTGTGGGCGATTTTCCGCAAGTCCTCCACGGGGAAGCCTTCTTCCAGGATCATCCCGGCAGAAATATAGCGAGGCACCGCCCCGGTCATGGCCAGGTCATTTACGGTACCGCACACCGCCAGTTTGCCGATATTGCCCCCGTTGAAGAACAAAGGCTGCACCACATAAGAGTCTGTGGTGAAGGCCAGCTTGCCGGAGAGGGAAAGCCTTGCCCCGTCGTGCATCTCGTTCAATATGGGGTTGCCAAACTCCGGCAGGATAACCTGCTCCATGAGCTCCTGGCTGATTTTACCCCCTGCCCCGTGGGCCAGGGTGATGTATTCATGTTCATTACTGATTGCCATAGCTAAAGATTCCCTTCCCGTATTTATACCAGGCGGCGCAGACTCCTTCCACCGACACCATGCAAGGCCCGATGGCGTGGGTGGGCACGCAGGCCTTGCCAAAGAGGGGGCAGTCATGGGGAGTGACTATCCCCTTCAGCACCTCGCCGCAGCGGCAGCCCGTCTTTTTGGGGGCAGGCAGCTGCCCCGCCGGCAGGGGCAGGACTTCCTCGATGTCATAGGCCTTGTAAGTCTCCAGCATCTTCAGCCCCGAGGCGGGAATTTCCCCAATGCCGCGCCACTTGGCAGCCACAGGTTCGTAGACCTTTTCCGTCACTGCCAAGGAGGTGGGATTGCCCTCTGGCTTCACCACACTGCCATATTCATTTTCTATTTTTGCCACACCCTCTGCCACCTGCTTGGTCAGCCTATAAAGAGAGCGGAGTATCTGCAAGGGCTCGAAGCCCGTCACCACGCCGGGGATATGGTACTCCGTTTCCAAAAAGCGGAAGACCTCCGTACCCGTCACCACGGACACATGCCCCGGCAGGATAAAGCCATCCACCAGCACCTCCGGGTCATCAATGAGCAGCCGCAGGGCCGGAGGCACCAGTTTCTGGGCCGAGAGCATATAGAGGTTCTTCAGCCCTGCCTGCTCTGCTGCCAGCACCGTAGCCGCCGCCGTGGGGGCAGTAGTCTCGAAACCTACGGCTAGGAAGATGACCTTTTTGTCGGGATTCTCTTTCGCCACCTGCAGGCTGTCCAGGGGAGAATACACAATGCGGATATCCGCCCCCGCCGCCTTGGCCTCGCTCAGACTGGACTCGGTGCCGGGGACTTTCAGCATATCACCAAAGGTGGTGATGATAACATCCTCCCTCTTGGCATAGGCGATAGCCTTGTCCATATACTCGTCCGGGGTGACGCAGACAGGACAGCCGGGGCCGGACACCAGCTCCACCTTCTCCGGCAGCATCTGACGGATGCCCGCCCGGAAAATGGAAACCGTATGGGTGCCGCAGACTTCCATAAAGCGCAGACGACGCCCGCACTTTTCCGCCAGACGGCCAATCTCAGCCACCAGCTCCCCCGCCACCTGCCGCTGCTGCGCGCGGCTCAGTTCAGCTGCCAAGCTCATTCACCGTCCTCGGCGCCCCGTGCATCTCTGCCAGCAGGGCATTCATTTCCTCAAATTCCTTCTCGTCCACAATCTGCATGGCAAAGCCGGCGTGAACCAGCACATGATCCCCCACCTTCGCCTCCGGCAGGAGCATCATGCTCACCTCCCGGGTCACCCCGGAAAGCTCCACCTTGCCCAATGCACCATCAACTTCCAAAAGTTTAGCAGGAACAGCTAAACACATACGCACGCCCCCTTCTACCACCTGCGGTGGTCCCCCTTCCCCGTTTCACGGGGCAGGCTTTTCCTCTTGCCAATTCTCTCTTCTTATGAGTTCTTCTGCCACTACAGATAAGTCCTGCTCAATCTCTCCGAAGCGCTCCTCCGGCACCACGCCCCAGGCAGACAGCTCCTTCAAGGCCTGCTCTGCCATAGGCTCCAAAAGCTCTGCCATGCCGGTGGAAAGCTCCACCCCGGCAGAAAGGTCAAAAGGCTGCGCCCCTATCACCACTACCTCAGGTATCTTTCGCCCGGTAACCTCCAGCGCCGCCAGCACATCCTGTATGCCCACCTCATGGGCAGAAAGCTTATCCTGGAAATGAGCCAATACTTCATCATTAGCAAATCTGAAAGTTGTCCCCGCCTCTGCCCCGCCATTGATAGAATCAATGATCAGGAGCTTCTGCGTATCCGTGACAAACTGCATCAACTCTATGCCCAGGACGCCCCCATCCACAATCTGCACATTCTCCGGGAAGATGTAATTCTTGTCCAGATACTCCGCCACGCGAACCCCAAAGCCCTCGTCCCGAAGCACCACATTGCCAATGCCCAGCACCGTTATATCTGACTGATGCAGGACTTTATCCAGCTCAGCCTTAATCTCAGCTTTACTCAAACCAAAATCTTCCGCCATAAATCCACCCCCAATGTTCCCCTTCAATGTAACGAAACCGAACACCCGAACCCCAATGTTGCCCGTCAGGGCAACGAGGCCGAACCCCCGAACCCCAATGTTGCCCGCCAGGGCAACGAGGCCGAACCCCCGAACCCCGATGTTGCCCCCCAGGGCAACGAGGCCGCCCCCCCGAACTCCGGCGTCCAAGGATGGACGCCGCGACTGTAAATCGCGTGATGCGATTTTCAGTCGCTGTTTCTTTTGGTTCGTTTTCTTTGCGCCAAAGAAAATGAACAGACGCACCTAACAAGGATTCACTTCTTAACCTTAGAGAGCAACCACTGGCACCATTCCTCGATGCCGTCCCCCTTCGAACAGGAAACCTCAATCACCCGCATCCCAGGATGCAAAGTATCAATATCCTCCTTCGCCCCCGCCATATCGAAGTCGCAATATGGCAACAAATCCACCTTATTCAGCAGGGCAATAGCCGACTCCTTGAAAATCAGCGGGTACTTCATGGGCTTATCCGCCCCTTCGGTGATGGACAGCACCACCGCTTTCTCATTCTCCCCCACGGCAAATTCCGCCGGGCAGACCAGATTGCCCACATTCTCCACTATCAAGAGCTCCAGTTCGTCAAGGTTCAGCTTCTGCGCCACCTTCTGCACCATAGGCGCATCCAGATGGCAGCCGCCTGCGGTATTTATCTGTATCACAGGCACGCCGTAGCGGTCGATGCGCTCCGCATCCTTGCTGGTGTAGAGGTCACCCTCGATCACCGCCATCTTCACCTTGTCCCTGAGCTTCGCCATGGTCTTTTCCAAGAGGGAGGTCTTCCCCGCCCCCGGCGAGCCCATGAGATTCAGCACGAAAATGCCCTTTTCGGCAAACATGGCCTGATTCTCTGCCGCCACCCTGTCATTTTCGCCCAAGATATTCTTCATGACCTGGATTTCCATTCTCTATTCTACCTCCAGATATTCCACCTGCATTTCCCGGCCAGAGACAATCTCCAGCACTCCATCCCCGCATTTGGGGCACCAGAAGTCATAGTGCTCCACATGCATTTCCTCGCCGCATTTGGTGCAGCGGCCCCTGAGGGGGACTTCCTTCACCTTGAGCTTCGCCCCCTCGGCTATGGTGCCTTTGGCGAGCATCTTGAAGCCGAACTCCAGCGAATCTATGACTACCCCGCTCATCTCGCCGATGATGAGGCCGATTTCCTCCACCTTCTGCGCTTCATTCTCCTCAGCATATTCGAGTGCAATCTTCAGGATCCCTTCTGCCAGGGACATTTCGTGCATGGCCAGCCCTCCCGTCTGTCATTCAGGTTCTGCTGCAGTGAGTGAGGGGGGCACAGGCATGGCATAAGCGGAGCGTTGCCATGCCTGTGCCCCGAACGCCTTAGCATGCCATCTGCCAAAGAAAGAAGCGCCTCCCCGCCAACGCTGGCAGGAAGGCGCTCACCTTATGAGTTTCTGTCAGATGTCCGCTTCAAGGCTGCGCTCCTCAAATACCTTGAGGATGTCCTTGAGCTTGGTCTTGCTCGGTGCATAATCCACCGTGGTTTCCCCGTCGTGGGCATGGATGTGGACATACATGACGCCCGGCAGGCCCAAGAGAGCCTTCTCGCACGCCTTGGCACTGTCTTCCGTATAGCCATGGACGGTGAACTGCATTCTGGTGTTGCCGTTTGCCTCACCGCAGCCGCATTCTTTGCACATGGGTATCAACTCCGTTCCCTATTCAAATAAACTGCATTTACTGGTAACATTCTACCACTATGAGCAAGTTTTTGCGTCCCCCCGGGGGGCTTAAATAAGGTGCTTCTCACCGCTCTGGTCAGAGT